>JAOUPZ010000180.1 GCA_029879595.1 Deltaproteobacteria bacterium
GTCGAGGAGGCCGACCGGGCCGAGGAAGGCGCCCGGGCCGTCTTTGGCGGTGGGGGCTCCCGGGACGATGTGCCCAGTTCCGGCATAGATTCCGCCCGCCTCAAGGACGGCTGGCCCCTGGCGGAGTTGCTGGCCGAGGTGGGGCTTACCAAAAGTCGCGGGGAGGCCCGGCGGCTGATCCAGCAGGGCGGGGTTTCCGTGAACGATGAACGGGTGGGAGACGCCGAGTTGATGGTTACCGGCGAGCACGCTCTGGCCGGGGAGATCATGATCCGGCTGGGCAAGAAGCGCTTCCACCGGCTGGTGGTGGAGCAGGCATGAAACGGCGGACGGTTCCGCCCCGGTTTGCATACTCCTCAGCTCTTTGAACCAATTAGATCCGATGGCCCGATGACCGAAGAGAACAGAAAAGCCCCCCTGCCGCCCCTGGTGACCATGGGCGACCCCCGCCTTTCAAGGCCCAGCGAGCCGGTGGACCCGGCCAATATCAACACACCGGTATTCCAGGCCCGGCTGCAACTGCTGGCGCGCTGCATGACGGAATATATCGGCATCGGCATAGCCGCGCCCCAGATCGGCTGGTTCAGGCGCGTGTTTCTGATCCTGGACGAGGACGAGGACGAATCAGAGCAGAAAGATTACCAGATGGAAGCCTGGATCAACCCGGAGATCGTGGAGTTTTCCGCCGAGCAGGGTTGGGCCTGGGAGGGCTGCCTGTCCGTGCCGGGCCTGCGGGGCTGGATCAGGCGTCCGCTTTCCATCCGGGTGCGGGGCCTGGACGCCGGCGGGGACGAGGTCAGCCGGGAAATAAAAGGCTGGCCGGCCCGGGTATTCCAGCACGAATTCGACCACCTGGACGGCATGCTGTTTCCCTACCGCGCCGTGGACACCCGGCACCTGGTGATGCTGGAGGAACTGGAGAAACGCCAGGACTGGCCCGACGACTGGCCGGCCCCCGGCGCGGCCCGCGCCCCCATGGGGGTGGTGATCCCGGATTGATACTTCCTTCGCCTCTCCGCCCCTATTCCGGCATGCCGGTGAGCACCCCTTCCACATGGGCGATCACCAGCTCCCTGCGGGTGCGGCGGGAGTAATCCGCGTAGTCCTCGATGATCTCCTCGGACAGGCTCAGCGAAGTGCCGCCCAGACGGTGCCGCCGGGCCGCGTCCTCCAGCCGTTCCTTCAGCAGCGCACGGGCCCGCTGCAGGGCCGTTGCCAGATCGGCGAAGAAGGTCTTGCCCTCGTGGTCGAACAGCTCCACCCCCCCTGCGTACACCGGTTCGATGGAAACGCGCTCCCGCAGCACGAACTCCGAGGTCACCGCGCCCAGCGCGTTGGCCACATCGCCGTGTTCGGGGAATACCACCCGCTTTCCCAGGGGCCCCGGCAGGTTGCCGAAGAGCAGGGGCGCGCCCGCCCCCACCAGCACCACGGGCAGTCCGGGGTCCACGTCCAGGGCCGGACCCTCCCAGCTTTCTGGCCGCTGTTCATTTTGCTGTTCATTTTGCTGTGCATATTGCTGTTCATATTGCTGTTCATATTGCTGAGCATGTTGCTGTCCCTGCCCGGTCTGGTTTGCGCCGTCTCTGCGGAACAGCGCCCGGGCCAGGCTTTCCGGAGCGGGCTGTCGGTCTGACGGGTCGCGTCCCTCCAGCAGGAACCCCAGCAGCAGCCCGGCGGCCTGCAGGCGCAGGGTTTCCTCCAGCGCCTGTTGGAACTCCCCGGCATTCAAATCCAGCATCCGGGCGTAGAGCCCGAGCATTCCGGCGGCGTGCTGCCGGGAAAACGCGGGGATCAGCCCCCGGGCGCAGAGCAGATCCGTGGGGGTGAGCCCGATGCGGATTACCCGGCGGCGGCGCAACAGCTCCGTCAGGACGCTGGCAAAGCGGGGCAGCTTCAGCTCCGTGCCCAGCGCCCGCACCCGGCGCGGACCGGCGGCCAGGGCGTCTGTTATCCGCCGGGCCTCCGGCTGGTTCCCGGTGTCATTATCCTCCCCGGCCGGGGCTTCGTGCAGAGTTGCCAGGGCAGTCAGGCCGGCCAGTTCCAGCAGCTCCGGGTCTCCGAAGTGCCAGCAGTCCTCCAGCTCTTTTTCCAGGGCCTCGGGGGCAATGCCGGCCCGGCAGAACGGCAGCACCCTGCTGGATTCAAAGCGGAACCGCCCCCCGTCGCGCAGGGTGAAGCGGCTGTCCCCTCCCAGGCCAAAGGTGCGGATGTCCAGGCCCTCCACGGCCACGCGGCTGCCCCCCACCAGGACGCCGCCCCGGCTGGGCAGTCCCCGCCCGGAGCGCACCAGGCCGATGTCCGTGGTGGTGCCGCCCACATCCACCACCAGGGCCTCGCTGCCGCCCACAAGAAAGGCCCCGCCCCGCAGGGAGGCCGCCGGGCCGGAAAACAGCGTCTGCACGGGCATTTGCAGGGCCTCGGCCTGTTCCATCAGGGAGCCGTCCCCCTTGACGATATACAGCGGGCAGCCAATGCCCAGGCCGGCCAGGATATCCTGCACCGCCCGCAGCCATTCCCAGACCACGGCCAGCAGCCCGGCGTTGAGCGCGGCGGCGCGGGCCCGCTGCAGAAAGTTCAGCTGCCGGGTCAGCTCGGAGCCCAGCACCACCGGCTTGCCGTAGGCCCTGCCCAGGATTTCGCCGATGCGCCTTTCATGGTCAGGGTTGCGGGTGGAGCCGTATCCGGACACGGCGAAGCCTTCCACCAGGGGGGCCAGCGCCCGGGTTTTTTCCAGCACCTCCCGCTCTGAGACCGGAGAGTGGCTCACCGCGTCAAAGCCCATCTGACTGCCCAGCAGGGCCAGCCGCGGATGAAAGCCGGGCGGGACGTGGATATCGCCGGGTTCCATTACCAGGGCGGTGGGGTGGGTGCGGCCCTCGGCTACCGTGTTGGTGGCCAGGGTGGTGGACAGGCAGACCCGGCGCAGGGCCTTTTGCTCGGGGGCGGTGACGGCCAGGGCCGCGAAGGCACTCCCGATGCAGAGCGTATAGTCGCCGTGGGTGGTGGGGGTCTTGGCCTTGCGCAGAACGCTCCGGGCCTCCAGATCGAACAACACTATGTCGGTGAAGGTTCCGCCCGTGTCCAGCCCGATTCCCAGGGCGGGGCTGTTATGCTCGGCCATCGCTCAGTCCGCCGTGCTTTCTGTGCAAGGCGCTGCCGGCCCTCCGGTGCCGTGCCGGGTCATCAGCGGCGCTATGCGCTCCTCCCAGGCTCCGGGCCGTGAGGCGATCCGCAGGGACTCCCCGGTGAAGGGGTGCTCCAGGGACATCTCCAGGCAGTGCAGGGCCTGCCGAGGCAGGACCAGCTGCCCGCGCAGCCGCCCGAAGTCCCGGTGGCGCACCCAGTCCAGGAATACTTCCGGGTCCGGGTGGTATTTCTTGTCACCCACGATGTGGTGCCCCAGATGGGCCAGCTGTACCCGGAGCTGGTTGGTCTGGCCGGTAACCGGCTCCAGTTCCACCTCGGAATATTTTTCACCGGCCAGGGTGTGGTGGGTCACCCCCAGAATGTTGGTAAGGGAGGCCTGCGCTCTGCCGGCCTGAGCGCCTTCTTCGGAGTCGGGTGCCGGTTCCCTGGCGGGCACCAGCCGCAGCAGGGTGTGGATGGGTGAGTCTTCCGCCGGCACGATCCGCCCGGCCATGGTTTTCAGGTCCAGGGGAAAATGCCCGTGCACCAGCGCCCGGTAGCGCTTGCGCACCCGGCGCACCCGGAACAGCCGCTGGAAGGCGTTGATATAGCTGCTCCGCCGTACAAGCAGCAGCACTCCGGCGGTTTCCAGGTCCAGCCGGTGCAGCGGGGTCAGTTCCGGTTCTTCCAGCAGTTCTCGCGCCCACACGGACAGGCTGGTGTAGTAATACACCCCGGATGGATTCACGGGCACGCTGTCCGGCTTTTCCAGGGCCAGCAGCCACTGGTCGGTGTACAGAGGGGTCTGCAACGGCGGTGGGGGCGGTTCCTCATTGCGCAGGTGCCGGTAGGAGATGCGGTCTCCCGGCTGCACCATGGTGTCCGGGCTTACCTCCCGGCCGTTGAGGCGCACCCGTTCCGGGTAAAACGACAGCGCCCAGGAGCCGGGTCGGCCATAGCGGTAGCGCTCGGTCAGGTATTCCTTCAGGGGGGCGGGCTCGCCCTCGTAGGTAAAGCTGAACACCCGTGAGCGCAGGCAGTGGGTGAACTCCGCCGGGGCCTCCGGGCAGTCTTTTTCCCGGCAGGGATTAATGGGGCAGGGACCCGCCGGGCCCAGCAGGCCGTGCACGGCGGTGATCTCGGTGGCTTTCGGGTATTCCATGGCCTGTGATCCATCCCCAGGCGTCCTGCAGCGGACGCCGCAATATTAAAACCTCGCCGGATGCGCCCGGCTGTATCATTCCTAATGCAGCGGGGCCTTCCTGCGTGCCATGTAGGCCCGCAGGCCTGCACTGGGCAGCTCGCGCCCCAGCTCTTTTTCGAGCCATTCGCCCGTTTCCAGCAGGGCCTCCAGGTCGATCCCGGTTTCAATTCCCAGCCCCTGGAACATGTACACCAGGTTTTCCGTGGGGACGTTGCCCGTGGCGCCGGGTGCGTAGGGGCAGCCCCCCAGGCCTCCCAGGGAGCCATCGAAGCAGCGCACCCCCATCTCCACGCCGGTCAGGGCGTTGGCCAGCGCCATGCCCCTGGTATCGTGCAGGTGCAGCCCCACCCGCCCAGTCTGAAACTGTGGCAGCACAGCCTCCAGCATCCGGGCGGTGTGCATGGGGGTGCCCATGCCGACGGTGTCGCCCAGCATCAGGAAGTCCACGCCCAGCACCGCCAGCCGGCGGGCCATGGTGCCAATCCGCGCCGGGGGCACCTCCCCCTCGTAGGGGCAGCCCATCACAACGCTGATCGTTCCCACCACGCTCATGCCCGCCTCCTTGCTGGCCGGTATGAGCTCGGCGAACTGGGTGAAGGTCTCCTCGATGCTCTTGTTGATATTGGCCTTGTTGTGGCTTTCCGTGGCCGAGAGAAAGACGTTGACCTGGCGCATCCCGGCGCTCCGGGCGCCTTCCAGCCCCTTGAGGTTGGGCACCAGGGCGGATGTGTCCACGCCCTCCAGGGCTGAGAACATGGCGGCAATCTCGGCGCAGTCAGCCAGGGCGGGAATCCATTTGGGGTTGACGAAGGAAGTCAGCTCGATATGGGGCAGTCCCGCCGCAGCCAGCCGCCGGATCAGCTCGGCCTTCTTCTGGGTGGGGAAGAACTTCCCCTCGGCCTGCAGGCCGTCGCGGGGGCTCACCTCGCGGATGTATACCTTTCCCGGCAGGTTCTGGAACACCGGCTGAATCTCCCTGGCATTGTTAGTGCGGGCCCCCCGGGTTGTTCCTCCTTCGGGCGGCTGTCGGATATCCTCCAATCTATCCCAGGAGTGCAGTGCGGACAAGGCGGACCTGTCCCGGCCCGGTCTCCTCACGGTCGCGGAAAGGAGGCGCTCTGGGATGGAGGCAATATCCAGCAAATGGATTTCCCCGGGGGAAGTTTTGCGTTAAGCTGGACAGTGGCGGCAAGCCGCCCGGGACAGACCCCAATACAAGGCCAGGGGCATGACAAGCGAAATCATAGACATCCTCGTGCTGGACGATGAGGAGAGCATCCGCTGGGTGATCGGCAAAACGCTGAAGCGCCCCGCCTACAGGCTCCACTTCAGCGCCAGCGCGGAAGAGGCGGCCCGGGTGATGGACTCCCGCAAGGTGGACCTGGCATTGGTGGACATCAATCTGCCGGGCCAGGACGGCCTGAGCTTCATCACCAGCCAGCTTGAGCTGCGGCCCGGAGTGCTGATGGCGGTGATAACCGGTCAGGGCACCATGAACCACGCCGTGCAGGCCATGAAGGCCGGCGCGTTCGACTATCTCACCAAGCCCTTCGACATAGAGGAACTGGAGGAGATGGTGGAGCGGGCGGCCCGCACCATCCGGCAGACCCGCTCCAGCGAGGGCGGGCCGGCTCCCCAGGTCGAGCCCCGGGTGGGCGAGCAGGACACCATCATCGGGGTGAGCCGGGCCCTGCGCGAGGTATATAAAGCTATCGGCCGGGTCGCGGACAGCGACCTGACCGTGCTGATCCTGGGTGAATCGGGCACGGGCAAGGAACTGATCGCCCGGGCCATCCACACCAACTCGGGCCGGGCTCCGGAGCCATTCGTGGCGGTGAACTGCGCGGCCATCCCCCGCGAACTGCTGGAGGCAGAGCTGTTCGGGCATGAGAAGGGGGCCTTTACCGGAGCGGTGGAAAAAAAGTCGGGCCGGCTGGAGTCCGCCGGGCTGGGCACGGTGTTCCTGGATGAAATCGGGGACATGTCCCTGGAGTTGCAGGCCAAGCTGCTGCGTGTGCTGCAGGAGCGCGAGTACCAGCCGGTGGGGGGGGTGGAGACCCGGCGCATGAAGGCCCGGGTGCTCGCGGCCACCAACCAGTCGCTGGAGGAAGCCGTGGCCCAGGGGCGGTTCCGGGCCGACCTGTTCTACCGCGTGAACGCCTTTACCATCAATGTTCCCCCGCTGCGCGAGCGCCGCGAGGACATCCTGGTGCTGGCCCGGCATTTTCTGGCGCTGACCGGGAAAAAGCTCGAACTGCCCCTGCCCGTGCTGACCGAGGCGGCCGGGCGG
>JAOUPZ010000181.1 GCA_029879595.1 Deltaproteobacteria bacterium
CAGCAGGGCCGGCAGCGACACTGCCCACGGGCGCTTCGTGCGGCCGGAGGACGGATTGAGTCCTGGGTGTTCAGTCATTTGTTTCCTGGCGGGGTGGATGATGTTTGTTCAGGCTGTCCGGCTCCGGCGGTCTTGTCCTTTTTCCGCAGCCCGTAGTGGGGCATGAAGCTGTCCGGCACGAATGGCAGTATCTTGGTAATGATCTTCATCTGCCAGGGAAAAACGTAGCGGGCCCTGTTGGCGGTGATGGCCCTTTCGATCAGCCGGGCCGCCCTTTCCGCGGGCATGATGAACGGCATGGGATATGGATTGTCCACTGTCAGCTCGGACTCAACCCAGCCGGGGGCGATGTAGGTGACGTTGATGTTGTAGCGCTTCAGCACCGGGCGCCAGGCCTGCATCAGGGTCATAACCGCGGCCTTGGAGGATGAGTAGGCCCCCTTGCCCGGAATCCCGCGGTAACCGGCCACCGATCCGATGGCCACCAGGTGTCCCCGCCCCTGTTCCCTCATGATGGGGATGGCGGGCGTAAGGGTGTTCATAAGCCCTATCACGTTTACCTGGAATACCTCGGCCCCGGGCGCGGCGCTGCCGGCGGAAAGCCCGTCACTGCGGCTGATGCCAGAGTTGGCGATTACGATGGAAAGCCCGCCGGCATCCCGGCTGAAGTCCCGGATGGCCCCGGCCATCGCCTCTCCGTCGGTTACGTCCACCGGGTAGATCAGGGCACGGCCCCCGGCCGCCTCGATCTCCCGGGCCAGTTCCTCCAGACGTTCCCGGCGGCGCGCCACCAGCCCAAGGGTCTCCCCCTGGCGGGCATAATGCAGGGCCAGGGCCCGGCCTATGCCCGAACTGGCGCCGGTAATCAGTATCTGCCGCATCACTGGTAACCCTCGGTGGATTCCGATTCCCGGCGGTCCGGCCCGAATATTTTCACCAGGTCGCACATTTCCTTCAGCCGGGAATGAATCCGCGGTCCGATCCTTTCGGCCAGGGTGTCCCGGATGGTGATGTCGCCATCGCTTGCCCCGTCCCTGGGCCGCACTCTCTCGGCCAGGGTGGTCTTGGGCGAATCGGTGTAGTTGGTGGTGAAAATGGTGGTCTTGTGTGAGTTATAGCGCTGGCTGATGATCACATCCAGGATGTTCTGCTCCCAGGTGGTGTTTCGGCCCTTGCCCAGTTCATCCACCACCAGCACCTCCACCCCCACCAGGGGGTCGATCAATTCCGACTCCGGTGTTCCCTGGGAGTATCCGCTCTTCAGATCGTTGAGCAGGTGAAAGAAATCCCTGAACATGACCGGCACTCCGTGGAGAAAAATCAGTTCGTAAATGAATCCGGCCACCAGCCAGGTCTTGCCCACCCCCGGCGGGCCCATCAGAACGATGCCCTTTTGTCCCTTGTGATAATCGCGGGCCAGCAGGCGGAAGCTGTTGAAGGCGTCCTGGTTGTGCCTGTCGCGGAACCTGTCGCTCAGGCGGGCCTGTGCATATTTTCCCGGTACGCCGGCATCGGTATAGAGCCGGGCCCGGACCCGCCTTTTTTCACATTCGCACATCCGGGCCATCTCCCGGCCCAGTTCGTCTTTTTCCAGAAGATATCTGCTGCCACGGCACACAGCACACTGCCGGGCGCACTCGCACACCTTCGCCTCAGAGCCGGCGGAGGAGGCTGTAATCAGCACTTTTTCCCCCCTGCATTTGCCGCATTCCCGGTTCATCCGGTCTTCCCGGCTCCCGCCCGCCATTCCTTCGACCCGTTCCATGGTTTGACGTCGCCCTGCTTTTCGGATTTAGTTAAATGAAGACTGTATTTGTCAGAACAATACATGTATATAACACGTGCTTGAGGAACCGCAGTCATGGTCAGGCCTGGGCCATCGTCAAACCTGCGGCCACAATCAAGCCTACGACATTGACAGGTGCTGTTCAACACAAGTTTGCAGCCTCGCCGGGTTTGCCCGGGACGGATGGCAACAAACCTCGGCTGGATCAGCAATCCTCTCAAGGGCCCCCGGGCCTGCGGGCGGAAAGCTGGCGGCCGAAATCCATATGAATCCACAGGCATAGTTCTTTTGAACAAAGCGTCAGGCGATCATGAACCAGAGAAATGACAGTAGAAAGCGGACCCCAAGGGGAAGAAGGCCACCAGGGCGGGAGGGGAGGGAGCCCATGGATCCCAAGGAAAAAATGGAAAAGGATTTTGCCCGCGAGATCGAGATGCGGATCGGGTACTTTCTGGAATCCGATGAGCCTGAACTGGAACTGGAGCCGATGAACTCCTTCCGGCGCAGGGTTGTCCACGGCCTGGCCTCCAAGTACAACCTGACAAGCGATTCCAGGGGAGAGGGGCACGACAGGTACGTCTGCCTGCTGCGGGGGGAGAGCGCACCGGAACGCCCGGCCCGGGGGCCGCGCTTGTGGGATTATGGCTCGCAGACCTTCAATGTGAATCCTGGTGAAAAGGGTTTGCGCATGGCCCTGAAGGTTGACGGGGCCGTGGAGATCTGGTCAGAGTCGGAAAAAAAGAACATCGTGGCCGACTGCCTGGTGACCGCCCGCGAGTTCCGCGTCAGAAAAGGAAAAATCCTGCAGCCCGGCGACGAGGGTTACTGAGTTGTCGGCAGGCCCGCAATGTGTTTTGCATTCGGCATTGGGCAGGGTGTATAATTTATAGACAAACGTCACAGGGAACCCCCGGGTGGAGAAAACCGCCAGCCAGACAAAGGCGGGAAATTCCCACCGCCCGGAGGTGGCCCCGGAGGGCCTTCAGCGGAAGGCCGTCAGGGGGCCTGCCCAGCACCCCCGGTATGTAATGGAACTGTAATCATGAAAGTAAACACGACTGATTTTCTGAAACACCGCAAGGAATCACGACCCTGCTTCGTATTCGATCTGCGCGGCATGGATGACTTTGAAAAAGAGCATCTCATGGGCGCGCACAACCTTCCCTTTGAATACCTGGAGTCCAACCTGCACCGGCTTCCCTTTAACGGGGAACTGCTGTTCTATGATGGCGGGGAAGGGTTGGCCGAGCAGGCGGCAAAGATACTCGATGACAACGGATTCACCGAGATTTTTTTCACGGCCGAGGGTTATGAAAAGGTGAGTCAGACTCTGCGGGAAAATCCCGATTTTGAACTGCGGATGTCCTGCACCGGGAATGACTCCCTGGAGGTCAAAATGGAGGTTATCCAGAACCTGCTGGACCTGGAGATAAACCCCATGGTGGCCTCTCACGGCGGACACTTCAGCCTGGTGGGCATAGAGGGCAACAAGGTGCTCGTGGAACTCAGCGGGGGCTGTCAGGGCTGCGGCATGGCAGACATGACCCTGTATGAGGGTGTGGAAACCAGGATGCGGGAGGTTTTTCCGGATCTGGAGGCTCTGGTGGACACCACCGATCATTCCCAGGGTGAGAACCCTTACCACCAGCCCTGATATCCCGGCAGGGCGGGGAAGTCCGCTGGGGTCTGCAACAATATAGAGTAATAAAGAACAAGATAGAGTAATGGCGCCGGGGCCGTCAGGGCGGGGCGATCTCGCGCCCATCGCGCAGGTACACCCGGGATACCCGGGCCGATATTCCGGTCAGCACCTCGTACCCGATGGTCCCCATCCAGTCGGCGACTTCCCGCAATGAAGGCCCGGAGCCTTCCCCACCGAACAATATGGCCTCCTGGCCCAGGGACGCCTGCTGATCGCCCAGGGAAATGGTCGTCTGGTCCATGCTCACATTGCCCACCACGGGGAATCTTCGCCCGTCCAGGGCCGCCTGGGCCCGGTTGGAGTTGGAGCGCAGATAGCCATCCCCATAACCCACCGGCACAGTGGCCACCATTTCCCCTTCCCGGCATGAATAGGTGCGCGCGTAGCCAACGCTGTCCCCCCGGCGGGCTTTTTTTATGAATGAGACGGGTGCCGTCAGGGTGGTCACCGGCCTCAGTGAGGCATTGGCCCGAGGCGCCTTTTCCGGCGGGGTGAAGTCGACTGGCGCCCACAGGGCGTATCCCACGCGGGCAAAATCGAAATGGAACTCCTCCCCCCGCAGCAGGGCTGCGCTGTTGGCAAGGTGGCGCTGGGCAGTCCGGGCTGCGGGAACCTGGGACAGTATGTCCAGCCAGGCTGTGAATCTCTCCAACTGGAGGTGGCTGTAATCGGAATCCAGCCGTTCCGACTCCGCAAGGTGGGAGCCTATTCCTGCGATCCTCAGCCAGGGAGCCTGGGCGAGCAATTCGGGCAAAAGCTCCTTGTCGGCCTCCGGAAACCCCACCCGGCCCATTCCCGTATCCAGCTTGAGGTGAATCGCCGGGCATGATTCCGGTAGGGTGGTCAGCAACTGGCGCAGGTGGGGCACCGAGGGGATGGTCATCTCGATTCCGTGGGGCGCGTAAAGGCCCATGCTGTCCGGGGCGGGCGGGCCCAGTACCATTATTCTGCCCTGAATGCCCCCCTGGCGAAGGGCCAGCGCCTCCTCTATCCGGGCCACCCCGAAAAGCTCCTGCCCCAGCGACTGCAGGAACCGTGAGACCGGCAGCAGGCCGTGGCCATAGGCGTTGGCCTTGACCACCGTCATTATACTGTTTTGAGCGTGAACTCCGCGCAGCAGGCTGTAGTTGTTTTCCAGTCGGTCCAGGTCGACCAGGAGTCGGGTTGTGCTCATGGTAAATATTTTTGAGCCTTCGCGGAAATTGGCTTCAAGGGGCCGCCCGGCGGATCAGTGATCCCCGGCGTGTCCCGGGTTCGGAGTCTTTTATTCAATATCATTAATCCCGCGGCCCTTCCATGGGGCGCGTCGGAATTTTATTCCTGACAGTGCCGGGAGTTCATGTGCTGACCGGGGTTTTTTAAAAAAAACAATGACGAGTCCTGGAGCGGCATTACTGAACCAGCCACAGAGAAAGGTAGTCAAATTGCATAGATATACCTGTTTTTCCGGCGCATAACCCTCCCCGGATACGGCATGGGGGGAGAAATGACATCCGGGAGTGAATTCAGCTGGGGGACATCCCATTGAAAAAGAGCGGAAAAAAATACTGATGACTGAACCAGGAAGGAAGGTAGTGGCAAAAGAAAACGGGGCTTCGACCGAGAGTTTCCGGCTCATGCTGGAATCAATGGGCGAGGGAATCCTTGCCCTGGACGGCAGGGGAATGGTTTCCTTCATGAACGGCCAGGCCCGCCAGTTGCTCCTGCTGGATGCTGAGGAGAACGTCCTGGGAGTTGCTGTAGAGCAGTTGCTGGAATCCTCCCCGGCGGGCATTACTGTGGAGCCGGGGCAGGAAACAACGGTGAGGGGAGGAAGGGCCTATGTGGGGCGATCATTCCGGGATACCTATGAGGGCGGCCTGGAATCATGCGTGCTTATCCGGTGTTCCATGGGCCCAGACGGCAACCCCCGGGCTCTGGAGGCCCTGGTGCATCCCCTGCTGGAAAACGGCCAGGTATCAGGCGCGGTGGCCTCGCTGAAGAACGTTACGGAAAGATTCGGGCTGGAGCAGGAACACCGGCGGCTGATCGCGGTGGTGGAACAGACCCGGGACAATGTCATCATAACTGATACCGAGGGGGTCATCGTCTATGTTAATCCATCCTTTGAAAAGACCACGGGATACTCTGCCGACGAGGTGGTGGGCCAGAATCCCCGGTTTCTCAAGGGGGGCAGCCTTTCCGAGGATTATTACAAGGAAATGTGGAAGGCCATCGCCCAGGGTGAGACATGGCTGGGGCATTTTTCCAACCGTCGCAAGGATGGCTCCAGCTACGAGGTGGAGGCAACCAACTTCGCCCTGCTCAATTCCGGCGGCAAAGTGCTTAACTTCATCTCCATCCAGCGCGATGTCACCCGGATGCTGGAGTTGGAAGCCCAACTCCGGCAGGCCAAGCAGGTGGAATCGGTGGGAACGCTGGCCGGTACCATCGCCCATGACTTCAACAACCTGCTCACCCCCCTGATTAGCTATGCGGAAATTACCAAACTGAAGCTGGAGAAGGCCGGCGTGAACCCGGCTTCGGCCGATGCCGTGCTGAGGACACTGGAGAGGGCCAAGGTGCTGGTTTCCCGGATCAGGGGCGGGCCCAGGCAGGAGGCGCCCACAAAAAGCCCCATTCAGCCCCAGCCGCTGTTCCGGGAGGTTTCATACCTGCTCAGGGCCTCCCTGCCCCCGAATGTGGAGGTGGTGGAGGATATTGAGAATGTTTCCGGGATGATCATGGCGGATTCCCTGCAGATTCATCAGGTGCTGATGAACCTGGGGGTCAACGCCGGCCACGCCATGGAAAATGGCGGCAGGCTCCTGCTGGGGCTGGACGAGGTGACGGAGGAAAACCGCACCATGCTGGACGGCCGCAAGGCCAGCGGCCGGTTCGTCCGGTTCATCGTGGAGGACAACGGGGTGGGAATCGAGCCGGACATACTGCCCAGGATATTCAACCCGTTTTTTACCACCCGGGAGAGCGATAAGGGCACCGGGCTGGGGCTGCATTCCGTGCGGGTAATCGTGGATGAGCATCAGGGGTTCATGGCGCTGAACACCCAGCCGGGCAAGGGGACGCGCTTCGAGGTGCTTATTCCGGTGCATTCCGGGGAGGAAGGC
>JAOUPZ010000182.1 GCA_029879595.1 Deltaproteobacteria bacterium
TGCGCCGCACCCCGCCGGATTATTACCTGGATCTGGTGGCCATGGCCACGGTGGCGGACATGGTGCCCCTGCTGGGGGAAAACCGCATTCTGGTCAAGCAGGGGCTGGAGCGCCTGAACACCCGCCCCCGCCCGGGGCTGAGCGGTCTGATCAAGGAATGCCGCATCAAGGGGCCTATCACCCCCAGGGTGATCAGCTTCAGGATGGCCCCCAAGATAAACGCGCTGGGCAGGATCGGAGACCCCAAGGGGGCCATGCAACTGCTGCTGTCGCGCTCTTACAGTGAATCGCGCATGCTGGCCCGTGAACTGCTGGAAGCCAACCGGGCCCGCCAGGAGATAGAGCAGGTGGCCCTGGAAGGAGCACAGGAACAGTCCGCCGCCATGGCCCACAGCCATGCCCTGATCCTGCAGGGAACCGATTGGCACCCCGGGGTGATCGGAACCATCGCCACCCGAATCTCCACGGAAACCGGAAAACCGACCATTGTACTCACCGCCCAGGATTCGGAATATTTCATGGGGTCCGCCCGCAGTTCCAACAACGTCAACATCCTCAAGATGCTGGATGCGTGCGCCCACCTGCTGGAGCGACACGGCGGACATCCCAACGCCGCCGGGCTGGTTATTCACAAATCCCGGTTTGAGGAGTTTTCCCGGCTGTTTTTATCGGCCACAAAGGCCTGCGGCAAGTTGCACTGTCCGCCGGAGAATCTGAACATCGAGGCCTGGCTCGGGCAGGAGAGCCTGACTCCGGGGTTCTTCCAGGAGGTATCCCGGCTTTCACCTTTTGGATATTGCAACCCCGAACCCATGGTGGGCATGAAGGGAGTCCTGCTGGGAGAGGCGGACCTGATAAACAAGCGGCACCTGAGGTTTTCCCTGGATGCCTCCGGGGGGAACAGGCTGGAGGCTTTTGTGCGGGATTGCCCGGACTGGGAACTGGACACCAATTCCAGATACGACCTGGCGTTCATGCCCCAGATATACCACAGCCCGAGGGGCCCTCGCAGCCAGTTGAAGGTGGTGGATATCAAGACCTGCGAAGGATAGGACAGCGTGTAACAGGCCTGCGGGGAATATGTTCTGTCAGGGCAGGTGGTGCTTCCGCCTCCCGGGCGTTTCTCCAGCGGGGGACATTTTTTTCGATGGCAAAACGAACCCGCCAGGAGTAGCATTTCAGGTTTGAAGGTCAATAACCGCAGCCACCCCGAGGAGGACATGAACGACCCCATGCAGCCATTCGCCGATTTCGCCACAGAACTGGCCCAGGAGAGCGGACGCTTCATCATGAAGTATTTCGGCAAAAGAATCACCGCCGATCGCAAATCAGACTCCACCCCCGTGACGGAGACTGACCGGGGAGCCGAAAAAATGATGCGCGAAATGATAGGCCAGCGTTTTCCGGGGCACCGGGTACTGGGGGAGGAGTTCGGCAGCAGCGGGCCGGAGGACGCCGAATACAAATGGGTGCTGGACCCCATTGACGGAACCAAGTCCTTCATGCACGGCGTGCCCCTGTTCGGGACGCTTATCGCACTGCTGCGGGGGGATGTCCCCATCCTGGGAGTGATAAACCTGCCGGCCCTGGGAGAAATGGCGCTGGGTTGCCAGGGGCGGCCCACCACGCTTAACGGGGCTCCGGTGAAGGTGTCTGAAACCGGGAGCCTGGCCGAGGCCACCCTGCTGATTACCAGTCCGGTCAGGGTCCATGAAACCTCACAGGCCCGGGGCTTTGAAAAGCTGGAAAGAAGCGTCCGGCTTACCAGGGGCTGGGGGGATTGCTACGGACACTTTCTGGTGGCCGTGGGGCGGGCCGACATCATGTACGACCCGGTGCTGAGCCTTTGGGACGTTGCCGCCCTGAAACCCGTGGTGGAGGGGGCCGGGGGGACCCTTACCGACAAGGATGGCAACAACACGGGTCTGGGAAACAGCGCCCTTTCCACCAACGGCAGGCTGCATCAGGGCGCACTGGACATTATCTCGGGCGGGTAAATCCCACCCGGGCCGCCCATTTCCCGTTCCGCAGGGTCTGGTCCGCTCCAAAATAATTAGACATTCCACCAAGGCGGGGTGTATTATCTCCCTTAAGATATCTTTCCGCATAATCACGCAACAACGGGGAATAACAGGGATTGACTGCGGTCTGATTGGCCGGTCCCTTGCGGAAGGACATATCCGGGACCCCGTCCAGGGCCTGGGCAGGCAGGAACAATAAAGCCAAGCCCGGGAAGCGCCAAGGGTGGCTGAAGGCGCGCTTTAAACGGACCGGGGCTGACGATTTACATAGCGGCGCCCGTATGGGTGTAACAATCTTATGACTCAGAGGTGATTAATGTTTGGATTGGGAATGACGGAGATGCTGGTTATCCTGGCAATTGTCGTGTTGATTTTCGGATCGAAGAAACTGCCCCAGGTTGGTGACGGGCTGGGCAAGATGATTACCAACTTCCGCCGGAGCATCAAGTCGGTGGAGCCGGAAAAGGAAGCCTCGGAGCAGCAGGAAAAGAAGAAAGAGGAAATAGAGACCTGATATCACACCGGCGGTTTCACTGCGGGCGGTGAGTCCACCGGCCTCAATGGTTCAGGCCAGGCGGGCCGGAGTGTTAATCCAGCACATCCAACACCTGGCCGGATGAAACAAGCTGCATTGAAGGTGGAAGCTCCTCGTTTACCAGCCCGGTATGCATGAAGGCAATCCGGCCCTGGCTTTTCAGATATTCCCGGTAATCCCCGTGAATGGCGCCGCCGCCGGCGTCAACCAGGATCAGGGTTTCACTGCCGTCGAACAGGCTCAGCATCTGGTTGTACCGCTCATCGGAAATCCCCCCCTCCTTGTGCATCACCTTCAACGCCTGATAGGAAAGATGATCCCCGGAGATGTGCAACAGCCCCCGGCGTCCATTGACGGTTTTTTCTATTCTGGCGCCCAGGGCTGGAATGGCATGCACGGAGTGGAAAAAGCCGAACTTGGCGCCGCAGATATCCATGGGCTGGCTGTCAATATCGATGGGATGCCAGTTGTGGTATTTCTTGGCTTCTTCCAGCGAGCACCCAAAGACTCCCGCCAGCTTTATCAGCAGGCTGTAATAGATTTCCGGGGTGGTGTACAGCTCAAAGGGCGTGTCGCGCAGGGCCTCGGTGGTGTCAATATGATCCTCATGCACATGCGACAGCACGAATGCGTCTATTCTGGCGGGGCTCAGCCCCATTTTTTTCAGGTGCAGGTGCAGGTAGGCCGGGCAATCCCACAGGATCACCTTTCCATCAATGTTTAAAATATAACCGTTTGCCGGGTCATTGGGGTCGAACCCGTTGCTGCGTCCCAGCACCGTGATCTGGAACAGCCCTTCGGAGTCGTCGAATTTCTGGTGCTCGATCTCGTAGTTGGGGGCCTGCAGGGCGCTGACCGAAAGGTCGATGTCGTATGCCTCCTCACCGTACAGAATGCGGTATTCGGCCGGGCCCTTGCGCTCCACAAACACAGCTGGCATTTTTTCCTGCGCCGGATACACCTCGCAGTTCTGGCCGTTGGACAGCGGGAAAAAGTTGATCATCTCCGGGATGGAGTAGGGCTGGCCCTTGGTCGCCGGGCTCTTCAGGCTCATGTACTGCGTTTCGCGGTACAGTTCGTGGGCCACGCCAGGCGGTGTTCCGGCCTTGACCATCTCCTTTTCCTCGGGCCCGATCACGGTTACCCGGAGCAGGTCCATAAGCCCTTCGCATTGCTCCGGCCGGGCCACCACCTGATACTTTCTCCCCCGTTCCAGTCCGCGCTGGACGAACAGGAAGTGATACAGGGGAAACTCCAGGGAGGCCTGGGAAGAATGGAAATGTTGCAGTTTTTCCGGCAGCACCACCGTATCGGGCATGGGCAGATGGCTGGCCATGATCCGTTTTAGAATCTCCGGTGGGCAGCCAAAAAGCACATTGCCCTGAGGGGAGCAAAAAAGATATGACCCCTCTGTTACCTTATGCAGTTGTCCTTCTGGACTGGTTTGCTTAGCCAAGAGTGTAAACTCCGTCACTGACCTGTCTTTCGCCCGCCCCGGTTTAATTAAACCGTCCTTGGCTGCCTTGTTCCCTGCTTATCAGCGGGGGTGGCGCCCGGGGGGGTGCGTCCATGCCAGGTGTTTCCGAAAGTCCGCCAGCAACGCACCGGCCACCGGGAATAATTCCCGGTTGTAAGGGCCGGATGGCCGCGGTCGGCATCAGCCGTTGCTAAGCGCCATCAAATATTCGTGCCAAACGGCCTCGACTGGCATCAAAAAAAAAGAAAAATTGTTGAAACGGGGTGGAATCTGATTTTTTTTTAGCAAAATCCCGTCAGGCAGGATGAAAGATCCCTTTGGACGGAGTGATATCCGGGTGGGCCGGGAGAACAAGGGCCCAGGTGGACAGCCTGCATCCCGGAAGACCCCGCGGGGGCCTTGCGGGGCAGGCTCTCAGCGACCGCCCGCGATGGAGGGCACGATCTGGATCACATCGCCTTCCTTGACCACGGTTTCCAGGTTGTCGCTGTAGCGGATGTCCTCATCGTTAAGGTAGATGTTGACAAAGCTGCGGATGCGCCCCTGCTCGTCGAAAAGGTGCTCCTTCAGTCCGGAGTATTCCCCCACCAGATTGTTGATGGCGTCCCTGACGTTATTGCCGGTGACCTCGACGGTGCCGTTCCCACCGGCAAACTTGGTAAGGGCGGAGGGGATTTCAATTTTTGCGGTCATTTTTTCAAAGCCTTATTGGTTTTTATTGAAAGCATGCTCCGGCGGCCGGGATGGGACTGGCTCCACGGCGGCGGCCACCGGGTTGTTTTGAAGGCTAGAGGTTATCACTCCAGAACCTCTCGCTCAAGTATTTTAACCCGTTGTCCGGAAATACGGTGACCACCACATCGTCCGGATTTTCCTGAGCCACCTTGCGGGCCGCCACCATGGCCGCGCCCGATGAAACACCCACCAGCAGCCCTTCCGAAATGGAAATATCCACCACGGCCTTATAGGCGTCCTCGGTGCGAACGGTCATCTTGGCATCTGCCAGATCGGGGTCATAAAACAGGGGATTCAGAGATGAACCCATGTGCTTCATTCCTTCCAGGCCGTGGAAGGCCGAGTCCGGCTGAATTTCTATGATCTTGATACCCGCATCCTTTGATTTCAGGTAGCGTCCCGTGCCCATGAAGGTGCCTGATGTGCCCAGTGTGGCCACGAAGTGGCGCACCCGGCCCTGGGTCTGCTGCCAGATTTCCGGGCCCGTGCCCTCGAAGTGCGCCTTCCAGTTGTTGTCGTTGCTGTACTGGTCGGCATAGAAGTATTTCTCCGGGTCGGCCAGGTACATCTCCCGGGCCTTGATGATGGCCCCGTCGGAAAACAGCGCCGGGTCGGTGAGCACCAGCTCGGCGCCGTAGGCCTTGAGTATCTTCACCCGCGAGGGCGTAACGCTGGCCGGCATGCACAGGGTGACCTTGTAGCCCCGGGACGCGCCGATCATGGCGTAGGCGATTCCGGTGTTGCCGCTGGTGGCGTCCAGCAGGACCCGGCCCTTTTTAAGCTGGCCCGACAGCTCGGCCTCGCGGATTATCCTCCAGGCCGGGCGGTCCTTGGCCGACTGCCCTGGGTTGGTCCATTCGGCCTTGGCGAACAGATTGCCCGTCGGGCAGACCTTGTCCAGGTGCAGCAGCGGGGTATTCCCGATGAGGTCGGTCAGGCTCTGCCCAATATCGCTGAACCGCTGGGCAGGCTCACTGGCTATGGCTCTTTTCATCTGGGGCCGCTCAACTGGTTTTCATCATGTTCCGGCTGCATCCGTTTGCACCATGGAAAAAAACTGTGGGTATACTCCAATCCCCCTACTTACCAGAATGCCCTCCATGGAGGGCAGTTTCAAGCCGGTGTTTCCGGCCCGGGCTGTTTGACCGGCGCAGAGCTGTTTGCAGGCCGCCGCCGGAACATCTCCGGGATACGATTGAATTATCTTTAACAATTATCACGGGTATTGTGATAGCATCCCCCGAAATGGTATTTCCCGGGGAGGGAATAATCATACCGGGTTGGTGTTTTTCAGGCCGGTACTGGACAAGGGGGCGTTCAAGCCCCGCAGGTATTGAGTCGCGGATGGGTTTTTCACCAGGACTTCGCGCAGTTTCTGGTGATTTGGAAATGAGCAATATACGGATATGAGCATTATACAGTTCAGGAATATCGGCGTGCTGCTGCGCGACAACTCACAGCGCTTTCCCCTGGAGATGATCGAGGAGGCTTTCAGCAAGGTGGGGGCCAAGGTCCATGTGCTGAACTGGGAGGAACCGGAGATTTCCATGGACGTGATCATGGCCATGGGTGGTGACGGGACCGTCCTCAGGGCGCTGGACATGCAGTACGACTGCCCGGTGATCGGCATAAACTATGGCACCGTGGGCTTTCTGACTTCCGGGGACAGGAGCGAGCTGGAAAGCATCCTGACCCGGCTTCTGGAGGGGCGCTATGTGCTGAGCGAGAGGGTCATGCTGAGCTGTCGCAGGGGCGAAAAGGTGTATCACGCGGTGAACGAGGTG
>JAOUPZ010000183.1 GCA_029879595.1 Deltaproteobacteria bacterium
CCCGGGCGCAGGCACAGGACGCCACAGCACAGGGCAGCACAGCACCGGGCAGCACAGCACCGGACGGCAACAGCGCCCCCCTGCCCACACGCCCCCTGGGAAAATCAGGACTCAAGGTGCCGATACTCATGCAGGGGACGGCACAGCGGCTGGATTCCCGCTTCGACAAGGTGCTGCATTTCTGCTTCCGCAACGGGGTGACGGCCTTCGACACAGCGCGGTCCTACGGCTGGGGGTCCTCCCATGGGGCGCTTAAGACCTTCATCGGGCAGATCGGCGACCGGAAAAAGCTCTGGATCACATCCAAAAGCGGCAGCGGCAGCCCGGAAGGACTGGCCGAGGACCTGGACGACGCCCTGAAGGAACTGGGCACCGATTACCTGGATCTGTACCTGATGCACGGCATAGGCGACACGGACATGCTGGATAAAAAGTTTCTCCAGGCCGGCGAACGCCTGAAAAAAACCGGCAAGACACGCCTGTTCGGCTACTCGTGCCATGACGGGGCCGTGGTGGAAACCATGGAGCATGCCGCCCGGAGCGGGGGCATAGACGCCATCCTGTTCAGGTATAATTTCCGCCGCTATGGCGACAAGGAACTCAACCGGGCCATGGATGCCGCCCACAAGGCGGGCATCGGCCTGATCGCCATGAAGACCCATGGCGGGGTTTCCATATCGGACGAGGCCGAGGCCCGGTTCAAGTCAAAAAACTTCACCCTGGGGCAGGCCAAGCTCAAGTCGGTCTGGGCCGATGAACGCATCGCCTCGGTATGCTCGGAGATGGACAGCATGGCCGTGGCCCGGGAGAATATCACGGCGGCCCGCTCGCCGCAGGCCCTTTCCGCCGCCGAGGCCCACGGCCTTAACCGGCTGGCCGCCCAGACCGCCCACCTGTCCTGCCAAGGCTGCGCCAGCCTGTGCGAGGGGGCGCTGGGCCACAGGGCCAGCATTGCCGATCCCTTGCGATTCCTCATGTACCACCAGGCATACGGGGACGCGGACCGGGCCCGGCGGCTGTATCGCGCCCTGCCGCCGGAAAAGCTGGCCCTGCAAGGGCTGGACCTGGAGCAGGCCCGGACGGCCTGCCCCCAGGGGATAGACATTGCGGCCCGGCTGAAACTGGCCCACCGGCTGCTGGCCTGAACATGATTATCCCGGCCCGCATATCAAAATTGCGGCATCCGGTGCCGCGCGGCCCCATGTCTGTTATATCAGCGCTGGCTATCATGGCCGCGCTGGTTTTTCCGGGGTGTTCATCCTCGGAACCCATGCCCCCACGCTTCCAGGAAAGCGGAAGCAATTCCGCCTTTAACTACGAGGGGAAATCCTTCCAGGAATACCTTGAGGAAACCCGGCGGGTGATCCTGGCCGCACGGCAGGATATAACCACGGAAAACCGTGACCGGATACTGGAGGCGAACAGCCCCTTTGAGTTCCGTCCTCAGGACGAATCCTGCCGCACAGGTACGGACCGGAAATACCGCCGGGGGGTTCTGCTCATACACGGTCTGTCCGACTCGCCATATGTGATGCGCGACCTGGCACGCCACTTTCAGTCACGCTGCTTCCTGGCCCGGGGCATTCTGCTGCCCGGCCACGGGACAGTGCCCGGCGACCTGCTCTCGGTGACCCACCAGGAATGGTACAGGGCCGTCCGCTGGGGCATTCAAGGGCTGTCCGACGAGGCCGGACAGGTTTTTGTGGCGGGATACTCCACGGGGGGAGCACTGGCGGTAAGGGCCGCGCTGGAGGGGGAGCCACTGGCGGGGCTGTTCCTGTTCACCCCGGCCCTGGGGCTGCGCACCCGGATGGGTTTTGCGGCCAACTGGCACAAGCCTGTCAGCTGGAAGGTGGAGAAACTCAAATGGGTGGATATCACCGATGACGGGGATTTCGCCAAATATGAATCCTTCACCATGAACGCCGCCGACCAGATTCACCTGCTGATTCAGGAGAACCGGGCTCTGCTGGACCAGGACCGGAGGCTCTCCCTGCCGGTGTTCATGGCGGCGAGCATGGACGATGCCACCGTGGACACCCAGGCCGCCATGGAGCTGATGCTGGCCCAGCCCAACCCGGCCAGCCGGTTCATCGCCTACGCCGGCAACGGCCATCCGCGCTTCAGCGATTCCCGGGTCATCCACCGGGACAGCTCCCACCCGCCCATGGGCGTCCGGGAGTTCTCCCACCTTTCACTGACCCTGCCTCCCACCAACCCCCACTACGGACTGAAGGGAGACTACCGGAACTGCCTGCATTATCTGGCTGACCAGGCCCGGCTGACCCTTTGTCGCAGCCAGCCTTCACTACCCCTGGGGGAGGTCTCGGAGGAGGCCCTTACCGGACCTGTGTTCGGTCGGCTGACCTTCAATCCGTTTTTCGCGGAAATGACTTCCAGCATGGACGACTTCCTCCGGTCAATCTCCCGGTAAGGCCCCGGGCCGCCCCCGGCATCCCGGAAGCGGCTCTTATTCCATCTGACTGCGGAGCCGCTGCAGCAGGCCCAGCAGCACGTCCTGCTCGGGTTTTTCCAGACAGCCCAGAATGGGTTCGAAATGACCGAGCAGCCGGGAGACCATGGCCTCCCGGTTCTGCCAGGCCTTGGGAGTGAGGGTAACCTCCTGGGAGCGCCGGTCCTCGGCGGAGCTCTGCCGCGCCACCCAGCCATCGCGCTCCATCCGGGCCAGCATGCGGGAGACCGTGTGCTTGTCCCGGAGCGTTATCCGGCTGATTTCCTGCTGGTTCATGGGCCGCTGTTCCTCCCACAGGCTTACCAGCACCTGCCACTGTTCCGGGGTGATGTCGTATTCCTCCAGGGCCTTCATCAGCTCCCGGCGGATCAGCAGGGACACCCGGTAAATGTTGAATCCCACGGCGTTTTCCAGGAACGAGGGAATTCCGGTTCCCATCTCTACCCTCCTCAATGCCGCCGGCGCCCCGCCTGCGGTCCGGTCATCTGCCGGCCAGACCGCCGTAGCCGGTCAGCCGCTCCATTTGAAACTGCACCAGCAGTTCCAGTTCATCTCCCGGTTCGGCTATTATGCCCCCCGGCCCCACCGAAGGCACCTTCAGCCCCAGTGCGTTAAAGGTCGTTTTGCCCCGCGCCTTCAATATCAGCGCCTGTCCGTCCCGCTCCACCCGCAGTTCATGGAACCGCACCGGGCTGCGCTTTCCCTTGATGGACAGCATACCGGATATCTCACCGGATTGTCCGGCCAGCAGTGATTTTATCAGCTCGGGTTTCAACGGCTCGCTTTCGAAACGCATCGGCTCCCGGGACGGCCCGCCCAGCAGGTCCGCCACATGCCCATCCCGCTTCCCGCTGCCGGAATCAAAACCCTCCACCGGAATATCCGCCACAAAGCGGCCTCCCTCCGGGGCCGAGGCGTTCTCTATGCGCCCCTCGGCCATGCAGTTCCGGCCCAGCACCGTCACATCGAACATCACGAACATCTCCTTGACCGCACTGTAGGCCACGCAGTGTTCCCCGGTCTGGAACGGCCAGGGAGCCTCGGCGCCGCGGGCTGCGGGAATAAAAAGGATCAGGCCCGTCAACATTTGAGACAGGAACAGGAACAGGGACATGGACATGGACAACGCTATGTTTTTCATGGTTCTTCTCCTTGGGTTCTTTCTTCAGGGACTTCAGCCCTGCTGTTTTCGGTTGCGCCGGATATATACCGGCATGAATTTAAGTTGTCCGGACAACCATATATTAGTTGCGCAGACAACTATTGTCAATATTTTTTTTGCGGGAATGAAAAGGAAGAGGTCAGGAGGCCACCGGTCAGCCCTCCAGCAGCCGAAAAGGGGAGCGCTGCGGGCCGGAAGAAGGACTGCGCGAAGGATCCCCCAGCAGACTCCTGGCCCAGGGCCCGGCGGTGAGCATGTCATCGGCCCGGGCGAAATAGTAACGCCCCCCCAGCGGCCCCCCGCTGGTGATGATGGTAGAGGACACCGTGCCGTAGGCCAGGGGGCCGTCCGGAGCGGGCAGTTGACGCGGCTCCAGGAACACCGCATCCCAGGGAGCCGCCTCGGCCCCGGGGCGTTCGGGCTCGCAAAGAAACGCCTGCAGGCCCTCCAGCAGGTTCTCGCCCGGCAGACCCCGGGCCTGCTGGAGCCACTGCCGGGCCCGGGCGGCCTTGGGCCAGCCGGTATCATCCAGTGTGGTGTTGGACAGCACATAACTGCCGGGGGGAAGGGGCCGGATGCCCCGGCTGTCATGGGAGGCCAGGAAGTAAAAACCGCCGGCATCGCCAAACAGCAGGTTAAACCCCCGATAGCGGGAGATATCCCGCCCGGCCAGCCATTCCAGCGCCTGCCCCACGCCGCCGGAGCGCAGCAGCCCCAGCACCAGATCCCCCCGTGAAGGGGCCTCCCCGTCCTGGCTCCCGGCTTCCCCCTCCCTGCGCGGGACATGGTGGTTGGTCACGGCAGCCAGCAGCCCCCGCTCATTTCGTCCCATCCAGGTCCCTCCAGCCTGGCGGTCCCGCCCGGCGAACACGCGCCCCTCCAGCCAGGCCGGCGGATCGGCCAGCCGGTGCAGAAACTCATCCCGGTTGCCGCCCAGCAGCACCTCCATATCAGGGTGGTTCCGGTACATCAGCAGTATCAGGCACATGGGCAGACTCTGGGGACATGGGGGCCGGACTTCTCGCTCATGCCCGCCAGCATAGCATACCTCCGGGCGGTTTTCCGGCCCCGCCGGCCCCTGAAAAACTATTCCGGCAGACACCCGTTGAATAAGCTTGACATCAAGCCCCAAACCGGGGATAAAAGATGTTTGGGTTCCGTTATTTTTCGGCCGATAGCGCTTCCGGCGATAAAGTCAGGGGCGGGGCCGGCATGTCGATAAGGTTTTGTCCGGACCGGCGTGTGGAAAATAACGGCATTACGCTGGGGGATATATAACACAGGCCGCGCCTCTGAGCAGGCAAGGCGGATGGAAAAGCAGTACATACTAGGCTTACGGTTATTCAAGATGAAGACGGTACAAATCCGCAAGGAAGATCTGAAACCAGGCGCAGTCCATGCGCCGGAATGGCTGTTGGTGGACGCCGCCGACAAATCGCTGGGCCGTGTCGCCAGCCAGATAGCCACCCTGCTGCGCGGCAAGCACAAGCCCATTTTCACACCACACCTGGACACAGGCGACTTTGTGGTGGTGATCAATGCGGAAAAGGTGAAGCTGACCGGGGCCAAGCTCAAGGACAAATACTACTACCACCACACGGGATATCCCGGCGGGCTGAAGGCCGTACAGGCGGAAAGACTGCTTCAGGAAAAGCCCACCGAACTGCTTAGGCTGGCCGTGAAGCGCATGCTTCCCAAAAACGCCCTGAACAGGAAGGGGCTGCTCAAGCTCAAGATCTACGCAGGAGAGGAGCACCCCCATCACGCCCAGCAGCCCCGGGTGTATGAACTGCCCTACTGACGAATGGGCAAAACAGGGCGGCTCTCCAGAGGGCCTCCCAGGCGAAACTTATTGAGGGACCTGATAATTCAGCCAAGCGGGATAATCAGAGAACTTGATAGTCAAGGAACACTGAACGGAACCAGACGGAACGGATATGGCAACGGGTACGCAATACTACGGAACAGGCAAACGGAAATCATCAGTAGCCAGGGTCTATCTCAGGCCCGGAAACGGCGAGATCATGATCAACCGCAAAAGCCTTGACGACTACTTCGGTGATGACGCCCAGAAAACCCTTGTCCGGCAGGCCCTGGATCTGACGGAAACCACCGGCAAGTTCAATGTGCTGGTGACCGTCAGCGGCGGAGGAATCACCGGTCAGGCCACTGCCATCCGCCACGGAATTTCCCGCGCGCTTTCCCTGGTTCCCCAGGAGGAATACCGCGGCGTTCTGAAGAAGGCCGGCCTGCTGACACGCGACGCCCGCGAGGTGGAGCGCAAGAAGTACGGCCAGCCCGGTGCCCGCAAGCGCTACCAGTACTCCAAGCGCTAAGCCGGAACCACAGCCCCAGCATATTATACAGCACACGTCCCGGGCCCAGTGCCCGGGCGAGTTTGCAGATGTCCCGGCCCCGGACGGGGCTGGCTCCCCCAGATATTGTTCAAGAATTTGCGCCCGCCGTCACCGGATCGCGGTCACTCACGTTCGCTCCGGGCGCGTTCCAGGAACAGCCAGGCCCGGTTGAGCTGTTCGATCAGCTCCGAGGCGCCAAAGGCCGCGGAGTGGATCTCCTCCCCGCCATCATCACGGGCCTCACCGGAACCACAGCCGGAGCCGGAACCACAGCCACAGCCGGAACCACAGCCACAGCCGGAACCACAGTCTGAGCCACGGTGACCGTCACCGTTCCCGTCACCGTTCCCGTTGCCGTTACCATCATCGTGACAACCACAGCCGCAGCCCTCCCCCCGGGTTGCGCCGGCGGCGCAGACATCCCGGGCCAGGCCGTGCAGATACACCCCCAGCAAAGCCGCCCGCAGGGGCTCCAGCCCCTGGGCCAGCAGTCCGCCCAGCAGGCCCGTCAGCA
>JAOUPZ010000184.1 GCA_029879595.1 Deltaproteobacteria bacterium
GCCTGCTCAGCTCCGAGTGCAGCCGCGCCGGGGGCTCCAGGTTTGGATTGCCCAGGGAAAGGTCGCACACATTCTCTTCGCCGCGCTCGGCCTTGAGCCGGGTTCCCTCCTCGAACATCCGGCGAATCCAGGATGATCTTTCCATGGATTCGCCCAGGGCATCTGCAACTATTCGCATGCCGGGACCTTGTTAGCTTTTTTTAGCCTTTTTGGCCTTTACGACCGTTTATTCGTACAGCCGAATGATTGAATTGATAATGGTATGGTCTTCATGCATCGTTACATATCTGAAAAAAGTGAAAAATACAAAAGTATCCGGAGGCTAACCAGGCAGGACGCCTGGGAATACATCTGGCCAGAAGCTATCTCAACAAAATATTATGCCTCCGGCGGGCCGGTGGGCGCTGCCCCCGGCACTCCCCGGAAGGGGTTGGTGAACCCCTTCGCCCCAGTAACAGCCATTAATACAATGGAATACATTTTTCCGCTCCGTTAAAGCCGGTGCAGGGGGCAGCGGTCTAGAGTGCCGAGCCCTGCTGGGGCTGAAGTTGCCCATGGGCAAAAACGGGGGGCAACGCCCCCAAATTGGTTGTTTCGAGATGGCTTGTAGTCGTCTGGGAGTGGTGGTGGCGGGAACGAAAATTTTTTGCGGCCAGTAAAATGAAAAAATTAATTCCAATATGGAAATAAAGGCTTCGGTTATGTTAAAAATAATAACCCACATTTGCAGTAGAAACATGCGCCATCGCAGGGGCCGACATCCTGCGGCAAAAGTCCTCTGATGACACATGTGTGCGTTTCAGGCCCTGGCCTGGGGAATCATTTTCCCGATCAGTGAAACAGCAGGAATAGATTGCTTCAAAATGGGACACGGCAGAAAGCTTTTATCAGGGAAACATGGAAGAAACCGCCAGCCAGCTCCAAAAACAAAACGAAATGCTTAAAAAGAGGATCGCAGAGCTGGAAGGACTGCTGCTGGATACCTCCACGGAAACGGCTGTGGGCCGGCATGACCGGTTGCAGGTCGGGGGTGCGCAGTCCGGCAATGGCGGCAACGGCATGTCCAAACTTGAGTATGAGGACGAACTGCTTTTTGAGGCCGAGCGCACTTCACTTTCCGGCACGCTGGTTTGGGACCCCCGCACCAACCACATGGAATGGTCCCCGGAGCTGTACCGGATTTTGGAGTATGACCCGGAAAAGGACACCCCCTCGGTGGGCAACTGCTATCGCCGCCTGCACCAGGAGGATTCCGAGCGGGTCAAGGCGCTGATCGCCAAGGCCATGTTGTCGGGGAACAGCCCCACCATCGCCGGCCGGCTGATCATGCCCGACGGCCGGGTGAAACACTGCCTCATGTCCGGCTACACCACTTCCGATGCCCAGGGATATCCCATCAAGCTCTTCGGGTCACTGCTCGACATCACCCACCAGCAAAAGACCCGGCTCAGAATCGAGCTGCAGGATTCACGCATCCGGAAGGCCCAGAAAATGTCACGTCTGGGCTTCCTGGAAATGGAACTGCAGACAAATCAGGTGACGATATCCGAGGAACTGGCCAAAATTCTGGGCTGGGGAGAGGGCGAGATCAAGGAGGCGCTGGAAACGTTCAAGTCACGCTTTTCAGCCGATGAGCAAAAGTGGCTTTCCGATATTTTGGCCGGGTTCATCGCGGGAACCCAGACGGAGCTGAGCTTCCAGCGGGAGTTTACCAACCGGAACGGGACAAATGTACACCTCAAGGGCGAGGCCGAACTGGAATACGATTCGGAGGGAAGGCCCGGCTCAATATTCTGCGTGGCGCAGGATATCACCGAGTTGAAATCGGTGCGCCAGGAACTGCTGGAAAGCGAGGAGCGCTTCCGGGCCATCGCGGAAACACTGCCCTACGCGGTATGCGTGAACCGGTTGGAATCCGGGGAAATTATCTTCGCCAACAAAGGGTTCGAGCAGTTTCTCGAAATAACGGGGGACCTTTCCGATTTTCGGATCATGGACATATACCAGGATCCTGAAGACCGGAATATGCTGCTGACGGAATACGAAAAGCACGGCAGGTTCGGGCCCATGGAGATCAGGTGCAGGACCGCCACCGGCAAGTCCTTCTGGGCCATGATCACCGGCAAGAAGCTGCTGCTGGGGGATGAACCCTGCTCAATCATCTCCTTTGTTGATGTGACGGAACGTCACAAGGCCGAGGAAAAGGCCCGCTCCGGGCAACACCTCTTGCGCGAGGTGCTGGACAGCATCCCTTATCCGGTAAATTACCGCGACAAGGAACTGAACTATATTCTGGCCAACCAGGCCTTCTGTGAGTTTCACGGAATCACCCAGGACGACCTGCTTTTGGGTGATCCCCCCACGCTGAAGGACACCCCGGAGGGCCAGGAGATTCTGCGCGAGCTGAGGCAGGTTGTCCAGGAGGGCAAAAGCATCCGGGGCAGCCAGACCCGGCTCAGGGATCATTCCGGAAAGGAGAACTGGCTGCAACATCAGCGCATTCCCATTTATGACAGTGCGGGCGAACTGGAGGGGGTGGTCTCCATAAGCGTGGATATCACCGGAATCCGGCGGGCCCAGGATGAACTCCAGCAGAGCCGCACATTGCTGGAAAACTTCCTAGATGCAATTCCGTTTCAGCTGCTTCTGAAGGACCTCAAGGGCCGCTTTGTTCAGGTCAATCAGGCGCTGGCGGATCATCACGGCATGAGCAAGACCGAAATGACGGGGAAGCTGTTTTCCGATCTGCCGGGCCGTACCGAGGAGGAACAGCAGCTTATCGAGGACGCCGACAGAAAGGTCCTCGAAACCGGGGAGAAGGTGGAGATACCGGACTTCCTGGCACATCTGCCCGATGGTTCTACCCAGTGGCAACACCAGATAAAGGTGCCTATGCGTGACCATAGCGGGGATATTACCGGCCTTGTCACCTCCATCTCCGATATTACTCAGCGTAAAGTGGCCGAGAACAGCCTGAGGGAAAACGAGCATATGCTGCGCACCCTGCTGGATACCATCCCCCACCCCCTGCTGCTGAAGGACAGGGAAGGGAAATACCTGGTGGTAAACCAGTCCACGGCGGAGCTTTATGGGAAAAGGATGGAGGAGCTTGTCGGGAAAACCTTTTCCGATACCTCGGAAAGGCCCGAGGAGGAAGTGAGAATAATAACGCAGTATGACCGGCAGGTTTTTGAAACAGGAAAACGCCTGGATGTGGAAAACTTTACTTCCACGGTGGGGCCGGGGCGCCAGATAATCGAAAAACTTACCAAGGTGCCCCTTTTCGACAACCAGGGGCAGGTGACCGGCCTGCTTACACTGGCCCAGGACGTTACCAGGGAGAGAAAGGCCCGGGAGGAACTGGAGAGGAGCGAGCACCGTTTCCGCAGTCTCATCGAGGACTCATTCCAGGGGGTGATGATCCACAAGGAGTTGAAACTGCGCTTTGCCAACCAGGCGCTGGCGGAGATTTTCGGCTATGAAAATCCGGATGATCTGCGAAGCCTCAATACCATGGATCTGCTGATCAGCCCCGAGGACCGGGATATGGTACGCGAGCGCGGAGATGCCCGGGAAGCCGGTGAGGATGTTCAGCGCATGTATGACGTCAGGGGAATGAAAAAGGATGGATCGCAATTCTGGTGCACCATTCTCAGCCAGTTGATGGACTGGGAGGGAGAGCGTTGCATCCTCACCACTTTTGTGGATATCGATGAGAAAAAACGGATGGAGGCCCAGCTTTCCGCTGGTGAGCAACGGTTCAGGGCCCTTATTGAGGGGTCGGTGCAGGGGATTGCGATCCACCGCGGGTTCAAACCGATGTTCGTGAACTCATCATTCGCCAGGATATTCGGTTATAGCGAAACGGCCGAACTGATGAAGATGGAGTCCATCGGCGGGCTGTTCAATCCGGAAGATATTGCCAGGATGGAACACGCCTTCCAGGAATCGGCGCGGACCGGTGAGCCCATGGCCCTCATTGATTTGGCCCGGGGGATAAGAGCCGATGGAAATGAGATCAGGGTGGAGATATTTTCCACATCCATGGACTGGGACGGGGAGAAGGCCGTGCAGATTGCGCTTATGGATGTGACTGACCAGGTGCAGCTGGAGGCCCAGCTGCGGCAGGCCCAGAAGATGGAGGCCATTGGACAGCTGGCAGGCGGGGTGGCCCATGACATCAACAATACCCTGCAGATTGTGCGCATGACCGCGGAGAACCTGCTGGATACTGACCTGGCCCCGCGGGTCAGGAAACGGCTGGAATCCGCGCTGGAATCCGTTACCAACTCCTCGGCGCTCACCCGCCAGTTGCTGGCCTTCGGGCGCAGACAGGTTCTGCGAAAGGAAGTGCTGGATATCAACAAGGTGCTGTCCACCCAGGCCCGGCTGCTGCGCCGTCTTATCGGCGAGGACATCGAGCTTACCGTCGAGGTATCCGATGCCACCTGCCACATCCGGGCAGACAGGGGGATGCTTGAGCAGACCATCCTGAACCTGTGCGTGAATGCCCGGGATGCCATGCCCGAAGGAGGCCAGCTGGCCATCAGCGTGGAGAGATTCGAGGCGGACCATGATTTTTGCCGCACCAGGGAAGGACTTGTTCCCGGCGATTTTGTGAAACTGAGCTTCCAGGACACCGGGATGGGGATGAACGAGGATGTGAAGGAGCGGCTCTTTGAACCGTTTTTCACCACCAAGGGCCCGGAAAAGGGTTCAGGACTGGGCCTGGCGATGGTCTACGGAACCATCCAGCAGCATAACGGTCATATAGAAGTGGAAAGCATTCCCGGTGAAGGCTCGACATTTTTCATATACCTGCCTTCCACCGATGCCCAAACAAGCGCCGGAGAAGAAGCCAAACCGGTGATGGCCCAACGCGGAAAGGGCGAGACTCTGCTGGTGGCTGAGGATGAGGAGGAACTGCTTTTGAATCTGACCGAGATTCTGGAACTGAAGGGATACAAGATTCTTTCGGCCCGCGATGGGGTGCAGGCCATGGAGATTCTGCAGAAGGAAAAAAACATAGACATGCTGGTGCTGGATGTGGTCATGCCGGGCCTGGGAGGCCAGAAAATCTATGAGGCCGTAAAGGATGAACGGCCGCATCTGCCGGTGATCTTCAGTTCGGGCTATACGGATATGTCACTTGATAAAGCAACTCTTGATGATCCGCGGGTGAGGCTTATCCAGAAACCTTATACGGTCAACAGTCTTCTTACGACTATCGCAGATATGCTGAATAAGAAAAACGGATAGTCACGCAGGTTATGCAGATTCTCCCTGGCAAGGGAATCTGAACCAATAACTTTTGCAACTGCGGTTTTTGAAAGAGGTTGCCTGCCGGGGAAAAATGGCCCTGTTTCTACTGACAGCATCGTTGATGGCACAGGTAGCCGCGGTAATACTGGCGGTATACCTCATCCGTCTTTCCGGACATCTCACCGCCTGGGTTCTGGCGGCCATTGCCATGGGGTTTCTGGCGATGGACGGCGGGTTCTCCCTGTATGAGCACGTGGTGAATGCCCGCATGGATATCAGGGATCCCTCCATGCTGGCCCTGCATCTGATCACCTCCTTTTTGATAGTGGCCGCCCTGGCCGGCCTGGTGCCGTTTTTCCGTAAAACCGGCCGCGACAGGCAGGAAATGGAATACCAGTACCATACCCTCCAGGCGATTTTGGACAATGTTTCCGAGGGAATGGGCCTGGTGGATGAGAATCTCCGGCTGATAAACCACAACGGCAGACTGCCGGAACTGCTGAAGCTGCCCCGGGAAATGCCTGCCGGTGAAACCAGGCTGGAGGATCTGATCAGGCACATAGCCCGCCTCAGTTGCCGGGACACACGGGAAACCGAGGCGCTGGTCGGCAAATCCCTTGAGAAAATCACAACCGGCGAAAACTTCTCACTGGAGTTGCCCGCCGGCGATGACCGGGTGCTGGAACTGAGAGGCCGCCGGCTTCCTCAGCGGGGAATTATTTTCGTATTGCGTGATATTACCAGCGCCAGGAACAAGGAAGAACTCCTGCGCCGCAGGGGCGAGACGGTCAGCCGCCGTTCCTTCTCGCTTTCGGCCCTGGTCCGCAAGCTGAACTTCGCTACCGGCAGACTGGAGGCGATTCTGGATGAGATAAGCCGGGAATCCGCCCGCACCATGGAGGTAGGCCGCTGCGGAATCTGGCTGTACAACCGGGAGCACTCCCGCATGAACTGCATGAGCCTGTATGAGGCTTCCTCCGGGCACACTGATATTGATCTGGAACTGCCGGCGGAAAGGTATCCCATGTATTTCAAGGCCCTTACCGAGGAGCAGATCATCGCCGTCTCTGATGCCCTGCAGGATGCGCGGACCAGGGAGTTCGCCGAATCCTACCTGATTCCGCTGGGGGTGGGGGCCATGCTGGATACGCCCATCTGGGTGGGCGGCGAGATGGTGGGGGTGGTCTGCCATGAACACCTGGGAGGAACCCGCGAGTG
>JAOUPZ010000185.1 GCA_029879595.1 Deltaproteobacteria bacterium
TATACCCCGGAAAGAATATTTCCCATACCCAAGCTAAAGATATCATTGGTCGGGACTGGTAATCAAATTGCCGCTCATGAAAACACCGCCTGGGAAATTACAAACTACACTGAGAATGCCTAACAGAGAATGCCTGTCAGAGAACGCACAAAGAAATATGCACAAAGAAGTATGCACAAAAAAATGCAATTCCAGCGGGACGGTGGGTGCCGCTCCCCGGCACTCCCGGAAAGGGTTGGCAAACCACATCACCCCGGTATGGGTATTGTAAGTATAGACATCCCAAACCTGTTCCGAGTTCAGTTGCAGGGGTCCACGGCACCTGTGCCAGGGAAGTTTGGGGGAAAAATCCCCCGCAGAATTTATTTATGGGGGATGAACCGGCAAAACGCGGAACCAGGGAATCCGGCTCCATTGTCCAGGAGGGGGAAAAAGTTATGCGGATTGGAAGGGGTGAATATGGAGCCTCTGGAAACCCAGTTATTCGATCACCTTGGGCACCTTGAAATATCCGTCCTCCAGGTAGGGGCTGAACTGACCGGGGGAGACATCCGAATGCTCGGCGGTATCGGGCCGCAGGTGTGATGAATCATCCACCGGATGATCGCTCAGCTCGGCCGTGGGAGCCCCCTCCAGTTTTTTGAAGTAGCCCAGGATCTCCTCGAACTGCTTCACAAACTGCTGCTTTTCCTGCTGGTCCAGATCCAGGGAGGCCAGCCCGGCGATTTTTTCAATGTCCTTGATGGTGATAATGGGGTCGCTCATCTTCTGCCTGCTGCTTGCTGGGGTTTATGGGTATCGGCCTGGGTGCGCCCCGCCGGGTGTTCCCGGCGGAGAGGGCTTCAAAACGGGATGTCATCCTCCATGTAGGGCTCGTTGCCGGGAGGCTGCTGGTTCTGCTCATTGTAGGACTGCTGCTGCGGGGGAGGTCCGCTTTCGCGGTAGGCTCCACCCTGACCCTGACCCTGGCCTTGGCCCTGAGATGGGCTATGGCCCTGGCCCTGGGAATCACCCTGGCGGTCCAGCAGCTGGATGGTGTTGGCCACCACCTCGGTGGTATAGCGTTTGGCACCGGTCTTGTCTTCCCAACTGCGGGTTTGCAGACGTCCCTCCACATACACCAGCCGGCCCTTGTGCACATAGTTCTGCACAAAGTCGGCCTGGTTTCCCCAGACCACGATATTGTGCCATTCGGTCTTTTCCTGCTTCTGGCCCTGCTTGTCCTTCCAGTAGTCGTTGGTGGCCAGGGAAAAATTTGCCACCATCTGGCCGGACTGGGTATGTCGGATTTCGGGTTCCTGGCCCAAACGGCCAATGAGCATTACTTTGTTGAGATTGGACATGGTAGTTCCCCGATTTTGGGTGCGGTTATATTTTGGACAGCATGGAGAGCGCCCGTTTCAATCGTTCCTCAAAGCTTTGGCCCCCACCGGAAAGCTGTCTTACCACCGGAACAACCACCTTTTCCGGAAAGCCGAGATTTGTCAAGGCCGAGATTAACTCGGCCGCCCCGCCCTGGTCCCCGCCTTCCGTTGCGGCCAGGCCGCTCAGCCGGTCGCCCAGTTCCACACAGAGCCGGGTGGCGGTTTTTTTTCCCACGCCGGGGATGGTGCAAAGCAGGGTCACATCGTTGTTGAGGATGGCCGTGTGCAGCTGTGGCGGGGTCAGGGAGGAAAGAAAGTTCAGGGCCAGCCGGGGGCCGATGCCGGTGGCCTTGAGCAGCAGCTCGAACAGCCGGCGCCCGGAGTCCTCCGCGAAGCCGTACAGGGCAATCTCATTATCGCGGACCACGGTGCTGACGTACAGGCGCAGGGCCGCGTCGCCAGAGCCCTCGGCGGGCAACACTCCCCGGGGGACATGCACCCGGTAACCCACCCCGGACCCGGTCAGCAGAAGCAGTGAATCATCCTCCCGGCCCAGCACGGTCCCTTCCAGAAAGCCGATCATGACAGGCTCCGCAAACGGGCGGCGGCGGCGTGGGTCAGCGCGGCGGCCAGGGCGTCCGATTCATCCTCGCCGAAGGGCTTGCGAAGGGAAAGCAGCAGGGCTGTCATCTGGGTGATCTGGTCCTTGGTGGCCCGTCCCACGCCGGTCACGGCCTGCTTGATCTGGGTGGGGGCATATTCAAAAATGGGAATCTCCCGCCTGGCCACGGCATGCAGAATCACCCCGCGGGCATGGCCCAGCACCAGGGCCGAGCGGGCGTTGCGGGCCGTGAAGATCTTCTCCACGGCGCATTGCTGGGGAGAGTGGCGGTCCAGCAGTTCCTCCAGCCTGCGTCCGAGTACGACCAGACGATTCTCCAGGGGGCTGTCGGCCGAAAGCCTGATCTCGCCCGAATCACAATAAGAGGCCTGCCTGCCGTTGGCTTCCAGCAGTCCCCAGCCGGTGATGCGGCTGCCGGGGTCTATTCCCAGAATCAGCATGGGCCCTTCCCGGCCGGAAGATCATTCCAGCTCGGCCAGCAGGTTTTCATCGATTTCAAAATTGGCGAAGACCTTCTGCACATCATCGTCCTCCTCCAGGAGTTCCAGAAAGCCCAATACCTTTTGGGCCTGTTCCTTGTCTGTCAGGTTAACCTTGGTCTGGGGCAGGCGCTGCAACTCGGCCTCGGAGATATCCAGACCCTTTTCCTCCAGGTAGGTTTTCACGCTGTCAAAGTTTTCCAGGGCGCAGGTGACAAACCAGGTGTCGCCGTCGTCCTCCAGGTCGTCCGCGCCGGATTCAAGCACCCATTCGGTGATGGTGTCCTCGTCGCCGGCATCCTTGGACAGGGTGAAGGTGCCCTTGCGGTCGAACATGTACTGCACGGAGTTGGTGGCGCCCAGGTTGCCGTTATGCTTGGTGAACACATGCCGGATTGAGGACGCGGTGCGGTTCCGGTTGTCGGTGAGGGCCTCCACCACCACCGCCACATTGTGCGGCCCGTAGCCTTCGTAGATGACCTCCTCGAAATCCACCCCGTCATTGCCGCCCGCGCCTTTTTTGATGGCCCGGTCGATGGTGTCCTTGGGCATGTTCTTGCCCCGGGCCACCCCCACGGCCAGCCTCAGCCGGGGGTTGGCTTCCATATCCCCTCCGCCCATCTTGGCGGCCACCGTGATCTCTCGGATCAGCTTGGTGAAAATCTTGCCGCGCTTGGCGTCCACGGCAGCTTTCTTATGCTTGATGGAACTCCATTTGCTGTGTCCTGACATTACCCTGGTATCCTGAAATGTTTGATGTTATCGCTTTCGGCAGCAGCGTCTGCCGGGCGCAGCCGATGCCATCCCAAAAGAGTAAAAAACAGATAGAAACTTATAACGCCCTGATATAACAGGCGAAACAGCCGCCATTTATCAGGCCCGCGCTTCAGACAATCCTTCCAATCAGATCATAGACGTTGGAATCAGTTATTTCCACCTGATTGAACTGGCCGGACTGTGCCGTGCCCTCGTTGATATATACCACGCCGTCCACCTCCGGTCCCTGGAATTCCGCCCGGCCCTGCAAAAGCAGATCGGTTTCCGCGCTGGGGCCCTCCACCAGCACCCGGAAAACCTGCCCCACACGGGCTGCGTTGCGGGCCGAGGCGATTTCCTGCTGGGCCTCCAGCAACGCCTTGCGGCGCTGCCTCTTGACCCGCGCCGGCACCGGGTCGCCCAGGCGGGCCGAGCGGATGTTGTCCTCGTGGGAATAGGCGAATACCCCCACATGCTCGAACCAGCCCTCCCGCACGAATTCCAGCAGCTCGGCAAAATCTTCCTCAGTTTCGGTGGGGAACCCCACAATGAAGGTTGTTCGCAGGGCCAGCCGCGGCAGGAGCTCCTTCAGTCGGGTCACGCGCCCGCGGATTTCCCGGCCGGTGATGCGGCGGTTCATGTCCTGGAGCACCCTGGCGGAGATATGCTGGAAGGGCATGTCCAGATAGGGGGCCAGATGCCGCCCTCCGGCCAGGGCCTCCATCTCCTCCTCGCCGAAGGTATTGGGGTAGGCGTAGAACAGACGCAGCCAGTAGTCGCCCTCCAGGTTGTCCAGCGCCCGCAGCAGATGGGCCAGCCGGGTGCCGTCCCTGAAGTCCGCCCCGTAGGAGGAGATGTCCTGGGATATGATGTTGATTTCCCGGACTCCCGCGGCGATAAGCTCGCGGGCCTCGCCCACCACAGATTCGATTTTCCGGCTGGAAAAATATCCCCGCAGAAAGGGAATGTTGCAAAACGAGCACATATTGGAGCAGCCCTCGGCGATCTTGAGATAGGCGTACGCTCCGGGCGTGGTGAGCACGCGGGAGTGGGTCTCGTAATGCGCGTAATGGGGCTTGGGCAGCAGCCGCACCACCTGCCCGGCTGATCTCGCACCGGCTTCACCGGCTTCACCAGCGCCTTCCTCACCGGCGGCATACAGCTCGTCCAGCAGCGCGGGAATCTCCTGGAAGTTGGATGAACCCAGCAGGCCGTCAATCTCCGGCACTTCCTTCAACAGGTCCTCGCGGTAGCGCTCGGAAAGGCAGCCCGCGCAGACCAGCTTTTCGCAGACCCCGCCGCTCTTGTAGTCGCTCAGGTCAAGCAGGCGGGCAATGCCCTCCTCGGTGGCCGCGGTCAGAAAGGCGCAGGTGTTGACAATGATCACCTGGGCCTGGGCCGGGTCGGCGGTCAGCTCGTAGCCGGTTCCCAGCAGCGCGGTGATCATGATTTCCGTGTCCACCCTGTTCTTGGCGCAGCCCAGGGTTTCCAGATAGATGCGTCTGGATCTGTTGAACTGATATGCCCGGATTGCGGGTTCCGTATTGCTCATGGGCCTGGCTGCGGGGGCTGGGAAGGTGCGTGTGGATCAGACCACTTTTTTAAGCAGGGCCTGCTCGATGAAGTCGTCCAGGTCGCCGTCCAGCACCCGGCCCGTGTTCCCGGTCTCGTGTTCCGTGCGGTGATCCTTCACCAGCTGGTAGGGATGCAGCACATAGCTGCGGATCTGGCTGCCCCAGGCAATCTGTTGTTTCTGGGCGTTCAGCTTGTCCTTTTCGGCCTCGCGCTCCAGGCGCTCCTTCTCATAGAGCTTGGCGCGGAGAATCTTCATGGCGGAGGCCCGGTTCTTGTGCTGGGAGCGCTCGTTCTGGCAGCTCACCACAATGCCGCTGGGGATATGGGTGATCCGCACGGCGGAATCTGTGGTGTTGATATGCTGGCCGCCCGCGCCCTGGGCCCGGAAGGTGTCAATCCGCAGGTCCGAGTCGATAACATCGATCTCGATGGTGTCATCGATATCGGGATAAACGAAGACCGAGGCGAAGGAGGTGTGGCGGCGCTTGTTGGCGTCAAACGGAGAGATGCGCACCAGCCGGTGCACTCCGTTTTCCGTCTTGAGCTGGCCAAAGGCGAAGTCGCCGGTAATCTCCATGGTCACGGACTTCACGCCCGCCTCTTCACCCGGCTGAAAGTCCAGCAGGCTCAGGTCGAAGTCGTGAGCCTCGGCCCAGCGCTGGTACATCCGCTGGAGCATGGCCACCCAGTCGGCCGACTCGGTGCCGCCGGCCCCGGAGTGGATGGTCATGATGGCATTCAGGCCGTCGTTTTCACCTCCCAGCAGGTTTTTCACCTCCAGGGCGCTGATGTGCTTTTGCAGGGTATCGGACAGAGCGGTCATTTCCGCCAGCAGTTCCGGGTCCGGATCGCCATCGCTGGTTTCCGTGCACAGGGACAGCCCCGATTCCAGCTCCTCCACATCGCCGGAAAGATCGTCCCACTGCTTGATGATGTCCTGCAGGCGGCTGATCTCCTTGAGCACAGGTGTGCGCTCCACGGTAGGCTTGGACCAGAATCCTTCCGCGCCGGACTGCGTTTCCAGGTTGTTCAGCTGTTCTTTTTTGCCGGGGAGGTCAAAGATACCCTTCGAGAAGGGTTATGCGTTGCTTGAGGTCCTCAAGCTGTCCAAAAAGCTCTTCCATCTGCATCTGCCTGCTGAAAAGTGGTTCGGGAAACCGGAAACCCGGCGGTTAAACTTGCGGCCGTTCCGAAAGGAAATCAGCCTGCGTATAAATTTACCACGTCACGGGGAAATGTATAGCCCCCGCGGGCCGGAAATGAAACAGGCGGACCTGAGGCAAGATTGGCAATATTAAGGTAAGCTGGGGTAAAACACAGAAACAACCCGGGAGCCGGCCGGGCCGGCAAAGTTCTGATACACCATCAGGCGCAAGGGGAGAAACGAGGGAGGACAGCAAAATGGGCGAGGAAAAGAACGAAAACGGCACGGCGTCCGACGTGCAGGACGAGAACCGGCGCAAGCTGGAGGAGCACCTGAAGAAGATGCTGCAGCGGGGAGGCAAGGCCGCCGAAGGGGAAAAGGGCGAGACCGGCCGCCGGGCCCGCCAGGCCGCCGAAATGGACGCCGCCGCCTACGGATCGGGAAGCCGGGGCTCCGGCCAGGATGGTGAAGAGGGCGGGATTCCCGAGCCCCCACGGCTGGACGCCGCCACCAGG
>JAOUPZ010000186.1 GCA_029879595.1 Deltaproteobacteria bacterium
CGCCACATCCGAGGAGTTTGCCCTTACGGAAAAAATGAGGCGCACAGCCCTGGATGGAATGAATGCGGAAAACCTGGGAGTGGATGCCGAGTACTGGTTCAACACCCAGACCCGGAAAATAAATCTGCTCAAGGAGGTGGAGGACACTCTGTCCCGTGATCTGGTGGAAATGGCTGAAAGAATCGCCTGGAAAACCATCATCTCATTCACTGTGCTGTTCGTGCTGGGTTTTGTTCTGTTGTTGGCGACTTTGATAATGGCCGTCACCATAACCCGCACACTGGTGAAATCTGTCGGCACTGTCATGGAAAACCTCTACAGCAGTTCCAACCAGACCCTTTCGGCTTCAATGCAGATAGCCGCCTCATCTCACGACCTGGCCGACGGATCCTCCCAGCAGGCAGCAAGCCAGGAGGAGATATCGTCCACGGTTGAACAGATAAACTCCACGACCAGAAGCAACGCCGACAATTCACTTGAGGTGGAAAAACTGGTGCAGCAGGCATCGGTGTCAACGAAGAAAGGCGTGGAGGCCATGAAGCGCATGGTGGTCGCCATAAATGAAATCAAGGATTCATCCGACAAGACCGCCAGGATCATCAATACCATTGACGAGATCGCCTTTCAGACAAACCTTCTGGCATTGAATGCCGCCGTGGAGGCGGCACGCGCAGGCGCGGCGGGGGTCGGATTCGCGGTAGTGGCCGAAGAAGTGCGCAACCTGGCCCAGCGCAGTGCGGAAGCCGCCAAGACCACCTCTGAAATCATCGTCAGCTCACAGGAGAAGGCCGACACCGGCGTCCAGGTAGGGCTGGAGGTGGATGAATCCCTGGAAGACGTGAATACCATCATCACGGACGTGACCCAGCTCATCAACGAAGTTGCTCAGTCAAGCAGCGAACAGGCCCGGGGCCTGGAACAACTCTCCATCGCCCTTTCGCAGATTGAGAAGGTCACCCAGGCCAACGCGGCTAACGCAGAGGAAAACTCCGCATCATCCGAGGAACTGACCTCGCAGGCTCAGGTACTGATGGACGTTGTGAATGATCTGGGAGTGATTATCTTTGGCGAAACAGGAAGCAGGCTGAGGGAGATGCTGTTCAAGAGGCAGGGTAATGGCGGCCAGAAGACCGACGCCGAAGATGATCAAATGCCTCCGGTAAAACACTCCTCGAAAGGAACCGCGGGCAATTATCTACAGGCATGAGCCATCCCCCCGGTTCCCGCCCGGGGGGATATCTCATAATCTAGGCGTGCGGACAGTTGCCAACCCTGTCCGCGCTTTGAAGCACACCCCGTCGTTACTTTTGCGCCTCGTGCCTTTGGTAACTGGTCAGCACCACAAACTCCTGCTTGTCCTCCCGTAGATCCACAACAATCACCTTGTTGTCAACAATCTCCACCGTCTGGCTGGTTGAGAATGAGGGAGCCTTGGAAAGCGAGGTGGCGGTGGCCTCCCGCATTTCTTCCCGCTCCTGGATTTCCTCGGGAGTCTTGGCGTCCTTGAAAGGATCAAGGGGCTTGAAGGACAGATCAAACTGGTAGCTCCCCGGCTTGAGGCGCACATCCCTCACCACATACAACGGCCGGTCGCCCCTGGCACCCGGAGGCTGCATCTCCTCATCAATCACCGACTTGCCGTCGATATCCAGCTTGAGCTGATAAGGCAGCAGCTTGCTGATGCAGTACTGCCCGCGCTGCATGTGCTTGGTGAGCCTGTTTTTCTCCGAATCGGTGTACTCGCGGCAATACCTGAGCTTGGCGCCAACCACCCGCCATGTCAGACGCAGCACACCTTCATCCTTCTCCATCCCTGCCGGGAACCTTGCAATATATGCCAGCCCCGCCATCAGCAACATGGAGACAATAACTCTGACAAGCCAATGAATAGTACGGTTATGCATTTGGACCTCCCGTGGCAGTATCACACTCCATGTTCACTTCCCCATCTCCAATATCCTTGGCGGGTGTTTTCGAACTGTTAATATCCTCCTTGAACTGCCGCACCATCTCCAGAGCCTCCTTCAGCTCACCACGGCCCAGACCGGTGATCCTGACCCGGCTTTTGTCCACGCGTTCATGAAGTTCGGCTTCACGGTTATCGTACAGTCTTTCCTTCATCCATCTGGTGCCCAGACGGTAGACACAGTCCTTTTCCGGGCATCCGATCATAAGCACCCCGCCTGCGCCCCGACGGAGCAAAAACTCCACCTGGGATGTATGCAGTGCGCCAATGCAGTGCACGGGGTAATGATGGACCCCCTCGGGGGCCGCCTTCCTGAGACTTTCAGCCAATCCCTGTTCACAGGCGATGAGCACAATGTCCGAAGCTCCGGGCTGGTATTCTTTCTGGAACTCCCTGACCTCTTCCAGCAGATTGCGCCCGTTCCTGTTGGGCGGTCCGATAATCATGGGAGCGCATGAGCCGGCGCAGATTCCGCAGCTTGTGCAGTATGACGGGGTGACGTTGGCCACCTTTTCAGTGTCATCCCTGGGCATGGGCGGATCAATCATGTTGATGGCGCCATAGGGGCAGTCCAGCTTGCACTGGTTGCACCCGGTGCATAAATCCATCCTGGGAAGGGACGCTTCCAGTTGATGCATCTTGGGACGATACCACCAGGGCAAGGAAAACATGAAAACGGCCATCGCCGCCCACAACACCAGCAGCCATCCGGAGGAAATGAACCTCGCGGCCTGGATCCACCAGCTATAGAACAGATCCACGTTGACAATGTCCGGGCTGGCAAACTGGCTGGCCTTGGGCAGCATTCCCATGGGCCATACCATACCCAGGCCCACCATAAGCACGATGATCCACATGGTGGTCTTCTTTGGGGGAAGCAGCGCCGGCTTGGTAATCCGCAGGGTATGGACCCAGAACAGCGCCAGCACCACCATCGGGAAAACCATGTGCAACAGCAGATTCAGGAAGAAGAATGTGGCGGGCTGCCCCTCGGGCTTGGTAAAGGCCCGCATCAGCGGCTCGGAAAATATGGGCATCACATCCAGCAGCCGCGCTCCTTCCATGGCTATCTTCTGGGCCTGTATGTCCCAGACCAGCACAATACCCGTCCAGCCTGAGATCAGGATTATCCCGATCATCAGCACTCCCGTCAGCCAGGCCAGCAGCCTCGGGCCATAGGTCTTCCCCTGAATGATCATCCGGAAGACATGGAATACCAGCACCAGCAGCAAGCCGTCTCCGGCATAGCTGTGCACAGCCCTGATCCAGCGGCCCAAATACCACTGCGCTTCCAGGCCCGCCACCGATTCATACGGGGCGGACAGTTTGTAAAATATCAACTGATAAAGACCGGTGGCGATGGTCATCATCAGAAACAGCGAGGCTATGGTTCCGCTTTGATATATCGGGTTGTATTTAGCCCCATATACCCGGTTGAAAAACCGGTCCAGCGGAAGAATCAGCTTTTCCAGCCAGCCGGCTGATTTCGGCCTCGTTTCGTAATATGGTGTTTTCCTGGTCGTCAAAACGCCTCTGTTGGTTTGAAATAATAAACACTTTATTCGACCGGCGCTTTCCTGCTTTCAAAGCAGCCAGTGGAACACTATTTATAAAAGCCTTTTTAATTTATTCGGAATCTCCGGCTCTGCTTCACAGGCAGGACAACACGACATTCCTATACCCCGGATCCTTTGTTTTTCGCATGGGATTTTCGCAGTGCGACCCTAGTTGCTGCCGGGGTTTTTTGTACTTTGTTCCCTTGCCGGGAATTTACTGCTTCTTAGAACCAATACGGATGGACCTTCTGTGTATTGGTTATTTTCCCATAAGAATTATTAATAAGTTTGTCAAAATATCAATTTTGTCAAAATGACTTAAATCATACACGGATTGCATTTGGAATCAAACTGCCTATTGCTGCACTTCTACCCGGGACAATTATCTCATGGTTCATCAGTTGTAACCGGCTATTATTCCGACCCCCGGCAAACTGTGGAAATTATGTGAAGTCAGGGTTGTTTCCCGGTTTTCAAGGAACTGACCCGGGCAATTCTGCGTTTATTTATTATATTATTTTTATGATGGCATGAAATATTCTTACAACCGCAGGGAGAACCATGAAAGCAAAAATAAGATCTCACGCAAGCCACTCCCCGGTTTCATCCCCCGCAGGTTTTCGGCCCCTGGGGCTGTCCCGGCGGCGGCAGAGTCCACACTAAGGACCTGAGGCGGGGCGGCCGGCAGTACAAGCCCGCAGATCACCCCAAGGCATAGCCGTAATAATCGGCGCCTTCCTCCCGAAACTCCCCCGATACCAGGGAGCCGGGAAGGCAGACAGAGGTTTGCCCGATGAAAGCACTATATAATACCTGGGTACTTTTTGCCCTGACCGCCTCCCTTGGCGGCTGCATGTACGAACGTGAAATAACCTGGCGCATCGAAGGCCCCACCCAGGAAAAGGGTGAGCAGATGATTCTGCTTTCCATAGGCCTCTGGGAATCGGCAACCGGCGTCAGTTTCAGGCTGGTGGAACAGGACGAAAGCGCGCTTCTGGTATTCAAGCCCGGACATCTTTCCACCGGAGTTGACGGACTGGCCTCCTACGAATTTGAAAAGACCCTGGATACCGACAAGGTTCGCATGAGCGCAATCCTGACCGGCGCTGTAATTACATTGCGCCCAGGGATATGGAACGGAAACGACGAGGAGGCTAAGCTCCGGCTTTTCAACCATGAACTGGGCCATGTACTGGCCAACAACGGCCATACCTCCGGCTGTCCGTCCACCATGAATCCCAACGCTGTTAAATGCGGCACCGAATGGGTGGATGATGAGGCGGCATCACGGGTGGAAAGAAACCTTTCCCGGGGTTGGCTCAAGGATACCCGCGATCCTGGCCTGATAACCGGCATGGAGCGGAGGGTCTGGTAAGCAGCTGCCTTTATGAACCGGAAGGAGTATTGCCTTCTCCGGAGCGGCCCGGCGGACGGCATAAGACATGGTTCGCTAGTTGCATTTTGAATGGGGCCTCAACCTGCAGGAGCCTGGCAAGCCGGCTTTTCAGGACGTGGTATTGCGCTTGCATCGTATTGCTGGACATTCGGGACGGCAGTCTGGTTGCCCGAATAAAATATTGTATTCGGCCGGGCGTCTCCGGATGGGGTAAAACTCGGGGAATCCGGAATGGCGCCCCGGCCGTTTACCATAAAGAAACCAACTGGCTCCGGATGGGGGTTTCCCCTTTGCGGAATTATTAATTCGATTGACATGATATACGGGACTTCCGGCCAGACCATGAACAACACACAAAAAGCCAAACGCCCTTTCATCTGCGGCGTGAAGATGGGGGGAACTAATCAGTACCAGGTGGTCATCCACGGCAATTCCGCCTCAAAGTTCCCACCAATTGAAATGGAACTGTCACTGGGTGAACTGGGTGAATACCTGAGGGGACTTGAGAAGCGCAATGAAGCCGCAGCCAAGGCCATGCCCGCGCTGAGACTTGTTCACTAGGGGCCTGCTCCCTGGTAGCCGGTTCTTCGGGCTCTATATCTAAAGCCGCCAGCCTGCTGGACAATATCGCTCTGCCGGACAAAATCACTGCAGCGGCTACGGCCCGCCGGGCTTTTCATGACGGAGGAACCAGTCGGCCAGAAATTCGCGAACCTCCGATTCCATCACTCCCACCACCACCTCGATCCCCGCCTCCCTCAACCGGCGGATACCCTCACCATTGACCATGGGATGGGGATCTATCGCCCCTATTACCACCCGGGCCGGTTTCTTTTCGATCAGCAATCCGGCACAGGGAGGTGTTCTTCCGGTAAACGCGCAGGGTTCAAGGGTCACAGTGACCTGGGCTCCGCTGACTGAATGCCCGGTGGATTCAGCCTGGGCCACGGCCATCACCTCGGCATGCGCTCCCCCCTGGTGCTGGGTGCAGCCCCTGCCGATTATCCGCCCGTCCCTGACGATGACACAACCCACGGGGGGGTTGTCGCCGGTATTGCCCCTGGCCCGGGCGGCCTCGGCCAGCGCCTCCCGCATGAAATCATCATCGCTGTGGGCTATGGCGTTCATACCTGTCCCAGAAACGACTTTATGGGGTAGGAAAGCTTTTCCGTAATGACATCGCCCAGCAGAAAGAAATCATGTCCGTAGTCCTCGTCAATCAGCTTGTAGCGGCAGGATTTTCCATTGGCCTCCAGCGCCTTGATCACATCCACGGATAGATATGGGGGGAAAAGGTTGTCTCCCGTGGCCGCAATAACCAGCACTTCGCTTTCCACGGGCTGCATGGCCTTGGCCAGCGAACCGAATTTCACAGCCATGTCAAAGTGGTTCCAGGTCTGGAGAAGATAAATCATGGAGTTGGCGTCGAACTCGCGCCCGAAGTACATGGATACCCGCCGCAGGTAGTTTTCGGCCTCATGAAACCTCTGCAGATGAAAATCACCATCGGCATATGGCTCCCGCTGG
>JAOUPZ010000187.1 GCA_029879595.1 Deltaproteobacteria bacterium
CCGGCGCAACGAGGCCACCGCATCGCTGGCCGACCGGCTGGACAACACCCTGCGGCGCAACGGGGTGGAGCTGACCCGCGGCACGGCCGTGTTCACCTCGGCCAACAGCATCCAGGTGCACCCTGCGGAAGGAGACTCCTCCGGAGGCGGGGAGAGCTACGAGGCCCCGTACTTCGTCATAGCCACCGGCAGCCGCCCCTGGCACCCCGACAACCTGGACTTTTCCCACCCGCTGATCCGGGACTCGGACACCATCCTGGGCCTGAAGGAAATCCCCCGCTCCCTGACCATAATCGGCGCCGGGGTGATCGGCTGTGAATACGCCAGCATCTTCTCGCACCTGGGGGTCAAGCTGAATCTGGTCAACCCCCGTCAGGAGCTGCTGGACTTTCTGGACCTGGAAATCTCCAACGCCCTGGCCTACCTGATGCGCGAGCAGGGGGTGCGGATCCGCCTGGGGGAGACCCTGGAATCGGCCACGGTGGAAAACGGCCAGGTGCTGGCCCACATGGCCTCCGGCAAGATCATCAAAAGCGATGTGCTGCTTTTCGCCAACGGACGCACCGGCAACACCGATTCCATGGGGCTGGAGACCATCCCCCTTCAGATCAACCAGCGCCGGCAGATCGAGGTGAATGAATATTTCCAGACCAGCCAGCCCCACATCTTCGCGGTGGGGGACGTGATCGGCCCGCCCGCACTGGCCTCCACGGCCATGGAGCAGGGCCGCATCGCCGCCCTGAACGCCTTCGGGAACAAGATGATCACACCCCGGCTGGACCTCCTGCCCACCGGCATTTACACCATCCCCGAGATATCCATGGTGGGGGCCACCGAGGAACAGCTCACCGCCGAGCGGGTCCCCTACGAGGTGGGCGCGGCCACCTACCGGGAGATTGCCCGCGGACAGATCTCCGGCAATACCACCGGCCGGCTCAAGCTCCTGTTCCACCGGGAGACCCTCGCGCTGCTGGGCGTGCATGTGATCGGCGATCAGGCCGGTGATCTGGTGCACCTGGGCCAGACCGTGATGGCCTTCGGGGGAACCCTGGAATACTTCGTCAACCAGGTGCTCAACTATCCCACCTACTCGGAGTGCTACCGGGTGGCCGCCCTGAACGGCATCAACCGCCTGTGACCCGGCGGGGGATAAAATCCCGGGCCTCGGGAGGAATAATAAAATAAATATCGCCCCGACCACTGGCCCCGCGCATCTTTCCAGTTCATAATTTAATGCGTTATACTTTATAGATGGCAGATTATGCGAATTTTTCGCATGATGGATACTTGTGGAAAGTGCCGGGGAATATTTGCGCCCTCCCCCAGCGGCAGCCGAACCCAATGGGCGGCGGCGTAATCAAACCCTTGCAGGCATTGCGCCGAAACGCGATGCCATTTCATTCACTTTGCAGGAGAAAGCAGTTTGAACGGTTTTTACAGAAGTCTGAGTATCTGGCTGGTGATGGGACTGGTGTTGTTGATCCTGTTCAACATGGTAAACACCACCACCTACCGGCAAACCCAGGTATCCTTCACGGATTTCATGGCCCAGGTGCGCGCCAACAGAGTGGTGGAGGTGACCATCCGCGGACAGGAAATCCAGGGGGCCTACGATGACCGCAGCCGGTTTCATACCTTTGCGCCGGATTATCCCAACCTGACAGGCGAGCTGATAAAGCAGGGCGTAGTGGTGCGGGCCGAGTCCACCGCCCAGAGCGGGCTGATGATGGCCATTCTCAACAGCTGGCTGCCCATGCTCCTGATAGTCGGGGTGTGGCTGTTCTTCATGCGCCAGGTGCAGGGCGGAGGCAACCGGGCCCTGAGCTTCGGCAAGATCCGCTCCCGGCAGCTGGATGAGAAAAGCAACCCCATCACTTTCAAGAATGTGGCCGGGATCGAGGAATCCAAGGAGGAGTTGCAGGAGATAGTAGAGTTTCTCCGCGACCCCCACAAGTTCGAACGCCTGGGCGGGGAGATCCCCCGCGGCGTGCTTCTGATGGGCAGCCCGGGAACCGGCAAGACCCTTTTGGCCAAGGCCATCGCCGGTGAGGCAGGCGTACCCTTTTTCTCCATCAGCGGCTCCGATTTCGTGGAAATGTTCGTGGGCGTGGGAGCCAGCCGTGTGCGTGACCTGTTTGAGCAGTCCAAGAAGAACGCCCCCTGCATCGTGTTCATCGACGAGATTGACGCGGTGGGCCGCCGTCGTGGCACCGGCCTGGGAGGAGGACACGACGAGCGCGAACAGACCCTGAACCAGCTGCTGGTGGAAATGGACGGCTTCGAGACCAATATGGGGATCATCGTGATCGCCGCCACCAACCGCCCCGATGTGCTGGACCCGGCGCTGCTCAGGCCGGGGCGCTTCGACCGGCATGTGGTGGTGCCCCTGCCCGATATCAGGGGCCGCGAGGCCATTCTCAAGGTGCACACCCACTCGGTGAAGCTGGATTCCGCCGTGGATCTGTCCCTGATCGCCAAGGGCACACCCGGCTTCGCCGGCGCCGATCTGGCCAACCTGGTCAACGAGGCCGCCCTGTGGGCCGCCCGCCAGAACAAGCCCAATGTCCAGCAGGAAGATTTCGAGTTTGCCAAGGACAAGGTCCTGATGGGATCGGAGCGGCGCAGCATCCTCATTCCGGAAAAGGAAAAGAAGGTCACCGCCTATCACGAGGCCGGACACGCCCTGGTGGCCGAGCTGATTCCCGAGGTGGACCCGGTGCACAAGGTGACCATAATTCCCCGGGGCCGCGCCCTGGGGCTGACCCAGCTGCTGCCCGAGGAGGACCGCCACAGCTACACCCGCAAGCAGTTGCTGGGGCAGATAGCCATGATGCTGGGGGGCAGGGCCGCCGAGCAGATCACCTTTGACCAGTTCACCACCGGGGCCTCCAACGATATCAAGCGGGCCACCGACGTAGCGCGGCGTATGGTGGTGCAATGGGGCATGAGCGAGGAAATGGGCCCCATTTCCTTTTCCGACGGGCAGGAACAGGTGTTCCTGGGCCGCGACCTGATACAGCACAACCGGTATTCGCAGAAAACCGCAAAGAAGATCGACCAGGAGGTCAAGCGGATTATATCTGCCTGTTATGAACGGGCCATCGGCCTGTTGAAAAAGCATCAGAACCTCCTGGTAAGACTTTCTGAAGACCTGATCGAAAAGGAAACCGTAGAGGGCGGCGAAGTCAGAAAAATGGTGGCTGATATTAATCTGGGAACGGCGTCGGCCTGACCCGGCAAATACTTTCGGAGTGGGGATGGAGGGTTTTTTCAGGACGTTTTCCGGATTCCGTCCGCAGGATCTGCTTGATATTGCCTTGCTGACGCTGATTTTCTACCGGCTCCTGATATTTATCAAGGGCACCCGGACCATACCTATTCTAATGGGCCTGACCGTGCTGCTGGCCACCTATGCCATGTCCAACTGGATGAGCCTGGACGCCATCGGCTGGCTGCTGGAAAACCTGTTCAGCTCCGTGGTGGTGATCCTGGTGGTGCTGTTTCAAAGCGATATCCGCAACGCGCTGGCCCGGGTGGGCATGACCACCATGTTCAAGGATCAGATGGGCAGCGAAAAGAGCGACCTGATCGCCGAGGTGGCCATGTCGGCCTTTACGCTGGCCCGGCGGCGCATCGGGGCCACCATCGTGATGGAGAACGAAACCGGGCTGCGCAACTTTATCGAGAGAGGCCGGGCCGTGAACGCCCAGCCCACAACGGAACTGCTGGAATCCATCTTCCACACCAGCTCCCCGCTGCACGACGGAGCGGTGATCATCAACCGGCAGGGCCAGCTGGCCGCGGCCCGCTGCATCCTTCCGCTGACCAGCAACATCGTCAGCTCCTCCTTCATGGGGACCCGCCATCGCTCGGCCATCGGCATCACCGAAGAGACAGACGCGGTGGCCGTGGTAGTCTCGGAGGAACGGGGCGTTGTCTCCCTGGCCTACCGGGGCAAGCTGGAAAAAAACATGGATGAGAGCGAACTGCGCCGCCGAATCAACCAGATACTGCTTGGGAAAACAGCCGAAGAACATGACCATACCGAAGCACCAGCACACACCGCCTCAGCCTGAGCCCATCAATCTGGCTGAAATCCAGGAGGCCGTCCACAGGTTTTTCACGGAAAACCTGTTGCTCAAGCTGTTCTCCCTGGGCATGGCGGTGGTGGTCTGGTCGTTCGTGGCCTCACAGCACAGGGGGGAGGTCAGCGAGCTGAAGTTCACCACCCCCCTGGTTCTGAAAAACATACCCACCAACATGGTGGTCACCCAGTCGGGTGTGGAGTCGGTCTCGGTTCTGGTCAGCATCGGCAAGAGCATGGTCAACTCGCTCAACCCCAACCTGTTCCAGGTGTCCATAGATCTTAGCAACCAGCTGGCCGGGGGGTTCGATTACAACCTTTCGGAAAAGAACGTCATCTACAACAACGCGCCGGCACCCCGGGACATCACGATTCTGCAGATCAGCCCCACCAGCATTCCCCTGACGCTGGAGGAGACCATCAATATCGACATTCCCATCAAGCCCAGGTTTTCCGGTGACATGGCCCCCGGCTTCACGCTGGATTCCATCCGGATCAAGCCCGCCGTGGCCAAGGCTCAAGGGCCCCGCTCCGTGCTGGAAAAACTCCGGTATATTTATACCCGGCCCCTGGATGTGCAGGACCTGCAGAACAATGTGGAAATGGCCGTGGAACTGGACATGCCCTTGTCGGTGCGGCTGGAGAAGGATCAGAAGCAGGCCTTCCAGGCCATGATAACCGTATCGAACAACCCCTTGCGGCTGCTGCTGAGGGATATCCGGATTGTTTTTGAAAACGCCCACCATGTCTACAAGACCAGCACCAGCAAGGTGAACGTTTTTCTCGAAGGCCCCAAGGAAGTGGTGGAAACTCTGAACGTGGAAAACACCTATGCCATTATCGACATGGAGAAATACCCTCCGGGAGACTACCGGGGGCTTTCCACAACCGTTGTTGTTCCAGATAACGTGAGAGTGCTGGAACAATGGCCCATTGTTGATCTTTTCGTAATAAACAGACCTTTGAAATGAGAAAAATGAAAAAACTGATGAATATGCGCGCCTCCCAGGCCGTGAACAAGGACATCATCGTCAACCACACACCCTTTGAAACACGGGTCGCCATCCTGGAGGACAACAAGGTCACCGAGCTCTACCAGGAACGGGAGAAGGAAAAGGGCGTGGTGGGCAATATATACAAGGGCCGTGTGCTGAAGGTATTGCCCGGCATGGAATCGGCCTTTGTGGATATCGGCCTGGAAAAAGCCTCGTTTTTATATGTGGATGACGTCCTGAGCGATTTCACCGTCTATGACGATTTCGAGGAAAACGGGGATGGACGGGCCTATGCCCACGCCTCGTCCCGCAACAAGGAGAAGCGCCCCCCCATTGACCAGCTGATAAAGGAGGGCCAGGAAATCCTGGTGCAGGTTTCCAAGGGCCCCATAGGCACCAAGGGCGCCCGGATCACCGGCCATCTTTCCATTCCGGGCCGCAACCTGGTGTTCATGCCCACCATGGACAGCGTGGGTGTGTCCCGGCAGATCTACGAGGAAAGTGAGCGCAGCCGCCTGAAGGAGATCGTCAACCGGCTCCGGCCCCAGAAAAGCGGGTTCATCATCCGCACCGTGGCCGAGGGGCGCTCCGAGGATGAATTCCGCAGCGATATAAACTTCCTGGTGTCACTCTGGGATGGTATCCGGGACAAGTACAACAAGTCCCAGGCCCCGGCCCTGGTCTATGAGGATCTCAGCCTGACCTCACGCGTAATCCGCGATCTCATCAGCTTCGAGGTGCGCAAGCTGATCATAGACGATGACGGCGAGTACATCATGGCCAAGGATTTCATGAAGGAATACCTGCCCCGCTATACCGGCATCCTGGAACAGTTCCGCCGCAAGCAGCCCATCTACGACTATTACGGGATTGAGGAGGAGATTGACCGCTCGCTCAGCCACAAGGTCTGGCTGAAATCGGGCGGATACCTGGTTATCGACCAGACCGAGGCCCTGACCGCCATCGACGTGAACACCGGCCGGTTCGTGGGCAAGGCCAGTCATGAGGAAACCATTCTCAAGACCAACCTGGAGGCCATCGAGGAGATCGTCTATCAGCTCAAGCTGAGGAATATCGGGGGAATCATCATTATCGACCTGATCGACATGGAAAACCCCCAGAACAGGCAGAAGGTGTACCAGGCCCTGAAGGAGGAACTCCGTCAGGACAAGGCCCGCAGTAAAATCCTTCAGATCAGCGAGATCGGGCTGGTGGAAATGACCCGCAAACGGGAGAGCGAGAACCTGGGACGGATGCTCTCCATGGCCTGCCCCTACTGCGACGGCACGGGACGGATCAAATCGCTGAGTTCGGTGGCCTTTAACCTGTTCCGCGAGATTGAACGGATGAGAA
>JAOUPZ010000188.1 GCA_029879595.1 Deltaproteobacteria bacterium
TTTGAAAACCGTCCCCCGGCATTTTGGGCAGGGGGGCACCCTGGTGGCATGGTCAAAGCTAAGCTGCTGCCCGCACTGACCGCACTCCAGGTTTCCCGAGCCGGCTATCTCCCCGGTCTTGTAGGTGAGCCGTTCGTTTATCCGGTCTGCGAAATGTTCGAGCTGTGAACCAGCGCTCTTGGCCAGCATGGAGATGAACCCCAGGACACCGGCCTGCATGCGGTCCAGGTCAAAACTGCGCTTGGTCTGCTCACGCGTATAGTTGATGGCGTTGAGCCAGTCCCTGCGGATGGATTCGGTAACCCTGGCCACATCCTCGGAGTAGTGTTCCTTGAGCTTTTCTCCCCATTCCCTGGATTCGTGCAGAGCCTTTTCGAAAACCTCCTCGGTGACCTCTCCGGTCTTTTGGAGTTTTTCCTGGAAAATCCGGCTCATTTTTTCATAGAGCTCGGCCATTCCCCCATCGGATAGGCCTTCCCGGTTATTCTGTTCTTCTTTTTTGGGGTGATCTTCTTTGCTCATTTGGTTTTACCCTGTGCCGATAAGTTCAATCACCATGCGGGAACCATACTGACCGTCCCCGGCCTTTTGTCTCGAGCATACTGCCGGCCTGCGAATGCCAGTGTGCCAAGTGTACTGCTGGGATTTTTGTTCTAACGGGATTATCGCCGCCTCAGCGAAAAAAATCCATTCCCCGTCTCAGAGTTTGAAAATATTGTTCAATGTTAATCCATACCGGCGCGCCTGTCCCGGGAAAAATACATTCGGAGGGTGTGCCCGGTTTTTTCCGCCGCCAGGGCCGGCCGGCAGGGGGTGATTTCCCCAAAATTCGGGGCTATAATTGACAATATTCACGGAAGTTATTAAAAAAACAGGAGAAATATCCGTTTGTTCCCGGGCGGGTGTTTCGCCGGAATGCTGACGTTTTTCTGTGAATTCCAGTGAATTACAGTGATTTTCTGTGATTTTCCACCTTTTTCCGGTTATTATTGGTTCATAGGACGGTCCGGTGAGCAGCCGGTGCCAAGATAGGAAGGCTGGAGTTCCTCGGGTCGGGAGCTCATCTTTCCCGGATACCGCGGTTAAGATTTTCACCTGTTTTTTATAAAAACCTTCGAAATGACAGAATCAGCTTTTCCCATCCGGCTGGCCCAGCGCATGTCGCTGCTGCCTGATTACATGTTCGCCAAGATCAACGCCCTGCGCCACCAGCGACGGCAGGAGGGCCTTGATGTCATAGATATGTCCATGGGCAATCCGCGGGACCCCACCCCGCAGATGATCGTGGACAAGCTGTCCGAGGTTGTGCATGACCCGCGGAACCACCGGTATTCGGTCCAGGCGGGAATTTACAACCTGCGCAATGAATTATCCAAGTACTACAAGCAGATATACGGAGTTACGGTTGATCCGGAGCGCGAGGTCATCTGGACGGTGGGCTCCAAGGAGGGCTTCTCCCACCTGTGCCTGGCCCTGATCGGTCCCGGCGACAGGGTGTTCGTGCCTTCGCCGGCATACCCCATCCACTCCTACAGCGTGGTGCTGGCCGGCGGTGAGCCCATCCCCATGCAGATTGCCGATGACGAGCGCTTTCTGAAGGAACTGGCGGACAACTGCCAGCACCTCCACCCCCGCCCCAAGGTGCTGTTCCTGAATTATCCCCACAATCCCACCGGCAAATGCGTCTCCCTGGACTTCTTCGAGGAGATAGTAAGCCTGGCCCGGCGCTATGAACTGATCGTGGTGCATGACTTCGCCTACGGGCGGGTGACCTACGACGGCTTCAAGGCCCCCAGCTTTCTGCAGGCCAAGGGTGCCCTGGAGGTGGGGGTGGAATTTGGAACCATGTCCAAGGCTTATAACATGGCGGGCTGGAGAATAGGATACGCCCTGGGCAACCCGGAGGTTATCGGCGCCCTGAGCCGCATCAAGGGCTATTACGACTACGGTATCTTCCAGGCGGTACAGATCGCCTCCATCATCGCCCTGCGCCATGGCGAGGAGGAAATAGCCCGGCAGATGGAAATATACCAGCGCCGCCGGGATCTGGTGGCGGAAGGACTGGCCATGGGAGGCTGGGAGGTGGAAAAGCCCCAGGGCGGGATGTTCCTCTGGGTGAAGATTCCGGATGAGTTCGCCAAGGGCGGCTCCTTTGAATTCGCCATGCGGTTGCTGGAGGAAGCCAATGTTGTGGTTTCACCTGGGATCGGCTTTGGTCCCGAGGGCGAGGGCTGGCTGCGCATCGCCCTGGTGGAAAACGAAAAGCGTCTGCGCCAGGCCATCCGGAACATCCGCGCCAGGTTCTCGGTACAAAGCGCTTTGAAAAAGGCCACCTGAGGGTGATAATTTTCCCGGTTGCGGGTCCCGGTGGCATCACCCCGGGGCCTGTTCAGGTTCCGAATTAGTTAACCCGTTCAAATACAAGCATATCTTATACAAAATGTCATTTTGGCGCAGGTCATATCGGCGTTGCCCAGGGCAGTATGGATATTTTTTTTAACCCTGAATAAAGACGGCACATCAGCAATGAGCAATCCATCCTCAGAAACTCTTTCTCCGCTCTTATTTCATTCCCAGTCGGGCCAGCCCGAGTCCCTGTCAGAACAGTTGCTGGGGATGAAAGGGGCCTCGCTGGTCAAACTGGCCTCCCTGGGGGCGCCGGTGCCACCGGGATTCATACTGGCCACGGACCTTTGTGCCCGCGTTTCGGCTTCCAACGGCGACCTGCACGGGGCCATCAGCGATGCCATCGGCAAGGGGCTGAGCCAGCTGGAGGAACTGAGCGGACTCAAATTCGGGGACCCGGCGGACCCTTTGTTGATTTCCCTGCGCTACAGCTCTCCCCTGCCGGTGCCCAACCAGCCCCAGACGGTGCTGTACCTGGGGCTGTCCGTGACGGCCCCGGACAAGGCCTGCGCCCGGCATGGCCAGTCCCGCGTGGGCTGGGACGCCCTGTTCCGGCTGGTGCGGAATTTCGGCACGGAGGTCAACGGGCTTTCCCGGTTTGAGTTCGATGATATTCTCAGCACGGTCCTGGATGAGGAAATGGTGGAATCCCAGCATGAGCTGAGCGCCGAGGCCGCCGAAAAGGTGGCCCGTTCCGCCCTGGAGCATTACCGCCAACAGGCCGGACGGGAGTTCCCCCAGGACCCCCGCAGCCAGCTGGAGGAGGCGGTGATGGCCTTCATCAGTCGCTGGCACTCCGCCCGCACCCGGGCCTATGTCTGGGAGCAGGGCCTGGACGATCTGCCCGGCCCGGCTCTGGTGGTGCAGCAGATGATCGTGGGAACGGGAGACAAGGCCTCCCTGGCGGGGCGGTTTTCAACCCATGTGCCGGGCTCCGGTGAGCGCAGGCCCCACGGACAGTTCCTGCAAAGCGCCCAGGGCGTGGATCTCACCGCCGGGCTGCGCATGACGGAATCCATCGCCAGGCTGGAAAAGACCCACCCGGAAACCTATTCCCAGCTCCAGGACTGGGCCGAAAAACTGATGGCGCATTTCAAGGACGCCCTGGACATCCAGTTCACGGTGGAGGAAGGAAAGCTGTGGCTGCTGCACTCACGCCCCTCGTCGCGCACGGCCCGGGCCAGCCTGAAAATCGCGCTGGAGCTGGCCGACAAGGGCATCTGCACTGAGCGGGAGGCCCTGCGGCTGATCAACCCCAATGTGGTGGAGGAGTTCCTGCACCCGGTGCTGGACAAGCACCATGCCGAGGGGCCGCTGACCAAGGGTCTGCCGGCCTCGCCCGGGTCGGCCGTGGGCCAGGTGGTGTTTTTCGCGGAACATGCGGTGGAGCTGGCCGCCAAGGGGATTCGCACCATTCTGGTGCGCCATGAGACCACCCCGGAGGATATCGACGGGCTGAAGGTCGCCGACGGAATCGTCACGGTTCATGGGGGACTGACCTCGCACGCCGCCGTGGTGGCCCGGGGCATGGGCAAGTGCTGTGTGGTGGGCGCGGGCGAAATCACCGTGAACTATCACATCAACGACATGAACATCAAGGGCAGGACCGTCAGCCGCAACGACTGGATCAGCATTGACGGCAATACCGGGGAGATATTCCTGGGACAGCTGCCCCAGGTGCAGCCCAAGCTGGAGGGCGGCATGGCCAGGGTGCTGGAATGGGCCGACAAGTACCGCCGGCTGGGGGTGCGCGCCAATGCCGACACGGCCGAGGACGCCGAACGTGCGGTGGAAATGGGTGCCGGCGGTATCGGTCTGTGCCGCACCGAGCATATGTTCTTTGAGATAGACCGGATTCCCGTGTTCCGCAAAATGATCCTGGCCCAGGACGAGAAGGGACGCTCGGAGGCCCTGGTGGAACTGTTGCCCCTGCAGCGCGAGGATTTCGCCGGCCTGCTCCGGGTGATGGACGGACGCCCGGTGACCATCCGCCTGCTCGACCCCCCCCTGCACGAGTTTCTCCCGCGGGGCATCCGTTCCCAAAGCAGGATGGCCAAGGCCATGGGAGTCCCGGTGGAGGAGGTGCAGCGGCGCATCGAGCACCTGAACGAGAACAATCCCATGATGGGTCACAGGGGCTGCCGGCTGGCGGTGACCTATCCGGAGATATACGCCATGCAGGTACGGGCGATCATGGAGGCCTCCGTGATTGTAAAGCGCGAGGGCAAGAAGGTGTGCCCGGAGATCATGGTGCCGCTGATAAGCTCTCCCCGGGAACTGCGGGTGCTGCGCGAGCAGATCGAGAAGGTGATCCAGGATGTCCGCCAGGAAACCGGCGAGGATGTGCCGGTGAAGATCGGCACCATGATCGAGACCCCCCGTGCGGCGGTCAACTCACGGGCCATCGCCCACTGGGCCGATTTCTATTCCTTCGGCACCAACGACCTTACCCAGATGGGCTTCGGGTTTTCCCGCGATGATACCGGAGTGTTCCTGCCGGCCTACCTGGAGCAGAACATCCTGGACATCGACCCCTTCATCCAGCTCGATAAGCATGGAATCGGCAGGATGGTGGACATTGCCGTGCAGGACGGCCGCAAATCCAACCCGGATATCAAGCTGGGCATCTGTGGCGAGCATGGCGGAGAGCCGGAATCGGTGAAGTTCTGCCACGGGCTGGGGCTGGATTATGTAAGCTGCTCGCCCTTCCGGATTCCCGTGGCCCGGCTGGCCGCCGGACAGGCCGCCGTGGATGATCCCGGGAGTGAAAATGATTGAATCCTGGGTGCTATTCACACGGTTGCTCCTGGTTCAGCCTCCCCTGAGGTATCTGGAACTGGTGCCCTGGCATCTGGGGGCCGTGGTGTTTACCCTGGGACTGTTCGCCGCCTATGGCCTGCATTTTCTGGTGGGCCACCTGCTCAAGTTCTATCACCGCAAGGGCCGGGGGAGCCTGCTGGTGTCCGTTCCGTCTTTCATTGTGTTCCTGGTGCTGGTGGAGATGCTCTGCGGAGCCTATCTTTTTGCCTCCCATGCGCCCGAATGGGTGCGGCTGAATCTGACCGCGCACCTGGGGGACGAGTCCGGCTCCGGTCGCGTCAGGGGGCCGGCCGAGCTGATCGGGGCGATATTCCTGGAAAAGGCGTTCCAAAATGAGCCCCTGGCCGGGGCCGACCGGGAAGAAATCAGTCGGGAGGCCATCCTGGAGGTTCTGGGCGCTGGCCAGGATCTGGAATACCGGGACGCCCTGAGGGCCCGGCTGCTGCCGGCGGGGGATCTGCCCTTCATGCCGGGAAGGAACGGGGAGGGCACCCCGGCGGAAGCGGTGATAATCAGCCAGTTGGGCCTGCAATGGGTGGCCAGCACGCGGCTTTATCCCACCCACGGCCCGGAGCACGCCCCGCAGGGGGAAGGCGCCGCAGAGGAAGCCCGCCTGCCCATGTTCCTGGTGTCACTGGTGGATGTACTGCCGCCGGGCCATGCCATGTCCCGGGACAAGTGGGAATATGTCGCCGGGACCATGTTCATTGATGAAATGCTCCAGCGGGTGCTGGAGGAGATGGCGCTGTACACCGCCGCGGCCACGGCCGGGATCACCGGGCTGGCGGCGCTGATAATCCTGTTCTTCCTGGGCTGGATGAAGGGGCTGGGCCAGGGGAAAAAGCTCGCCCGGAGCAGTTCTCCCACGGCGTCTTCCACCGGGTCTTCCACTGGGCCTTCCACTGGGCCTTCCACCGGACCCCAGGCAGCCGAAAAAGCTACAGTTACAGCAGCAGCGGCAGCAGCAGCGGCGGCGGCAGCAACAGCGGCACCGGCAGCAGCACCTTTAGCCCCACCAACAGCGGCAATATCCGCAGAAGAAAAAGCAGCAGACAAGGCCGGCGGCACCAAGTCCGGCAGCGCCAAGGCCGACCCGGAAAAGGCCCGCCGCGAGGAACAGCTGGAAAGCAATATCCAGGAGGCGCTCGGACAGCCGGCCG
>JAOUPZ010000189.1 GCA_029879595.1 Deltaproteobacteria bacterium
TGCGCCCTGCTCCCCAGGCGGGAGCTGCCCGGTGCGGTAGTGCGCCCTGCTCCCCAGGTGGGAGCTGCCCGGTGCGGTAGTGCGCCCTGCTCCCCAGGTGGGAGCTGCCCGGTGCGGTAGTGCGCCCTCCGGCCGGAGGCAGGAAAATCGGTATTGTCAGGAAGTTTTAAATCCGCCCGGTGGAGTCCGGGCCAAAGGGTCAACGGGTGGAAGAGCCTGTTGCATGGCTGGAAGCCATATATTTATAAATCATGGCCGGTAACGACAACCGGCCGCCCCATGATGGGGCGAATCAGGCGACAAGCTGAGGAGGTCGCGAAAATGGTACTGCGAATCAACCACAACATAGCCGTGATGACCGCTCACCGCCATGTGCGGGAAAACAGTGACGAACTAATCCGATCACTGGAAAAGCTTTCATCCGGCATGAAAATCAACCGGGCCGCCGATGGCGCATCGGGGCTGATCATCTCCGAGCAGATGCGCGCCCAGGTCTCCGGTATCAAGCAGGCCATCGACAACTCGGAGGTGGCAACCGGAATGGTGCAGACCACCGAGGCCGCCCTGAACGAGGTCAACAAACTGCTGGTAAAAATCCGGCAGCTGGCCACCCATGCGGCCAACGACGGCGCCAACGACTCGGTAATGCTCAAGGCCGATCAGTTCGAGATCCGAAACGCTCTGGATACCATCGACCGGATCACCTTCAGCACCCAGTTCGGCAACAAGCGCCTGCTGGACGGCAGCCAGGGAGCCAACGGCTTAACCAACGGGGAGGGGCTGGAGTTCATGAAGGCCAGCCACAAGACCAAGCCCTCGCCGGCCACCGGATATGATGTGCATGTCACGGCGCTGCCCAGCAGGGCCTATGTGATGGGCGAGACCCCCCTGGACCAGGAAGCCATCAATGCCGGCGAGACGCTGACCATCGCCGAGGGCGGCAGGACCGTTTCCTTTACCGCCCGCAGGAATGAAAGCGTATCCCAGGCCGTGGGCCGGCTGAAGAACGAGATCGAAACCATCGGCCTGGACCTGGATCTGGAGGCCGATGAAGAGGGTTATCTGCGCCTGACGCACAAGAACTTCGGCAGCGACCATACCTTCATGGTAGCCTCGTCCACCCCGGGCATTCTGTCCGCCGAGGCCGGCGTGATGGAAAAAGCCAACCGGGGGCAGGACATCCGGGGAACCATTGACGGCTACGCCGCCCACGGCAAGGGCCGCGAGCTGACCGGGGGCGAAGGCGCACCGGTGGAGGATATCACCGTGAGGTACACAGGCAATGTCACCAGCGCGGAAGGTGATACCGATCCCGGCTCGGCCGTGGGAAGGGTCAGCATCTACCAGAACTCTTTGACCTTCCAGGTGGGAGGCAATGTGGGTCAGCAGGTCAAGGTGTCGCTCAACAGCACCAACACCCGCACCCTGGGCCGGGGCGTCAAGAACGCCAGCGGCTTCAAGAGCCTCAGGGATATCTCGGTGGACACGCCGGATAAGGCGGCCGACGTGATGAGGGTCGTGGAAAAGGCGATCAACGATGTCACCACCAACCGCGCCGAACTGGGAGCATTCCAGAAGAACACCCTGGAGAGCAACCTCACCCAGCTGAAGATCGCGGAAGAGAACCTGACAAGTGCGGAATCGGTGATCCGTGACGCCGACATGGCCCAGGCCATGGCCGACTACACACGAAACTCGATTTTGATGCAGTCTTCCTCGGCCATGATGGCCCAGGCAAACCAGATATCCAGAACGGTGTTGTCGCTGCTGGATTGATGTAGCGTCCCAACGAAACTCAGGGAGCTTGAGAGAAAATGAACATGATAATACGGGGAACGGATCAGGCGCTCCGCTTCGAACGGAGATCCACCCAGAAAAAAAACAGCCTCCGGAAATCCACCAGCGACCCCAGGGAGGACAAACCGCGCGACCAGGCCGATGAACACTCCAAGGTGGTCAGTCTGTCGGAGAAGAACAAACGCGGCGATCTGTTCGACCTGCACAAGTCCATCCGCCTTGCCGAGGAACTTCAGGCGCTGGCCTCACTGGCGTCCGAAGGGCTGGGCAGGGCCCGGGAAACCGTGTCCACCCTCATCGACCGGTTCGATATGTGCCGGGAGAAACACCCAGGCGGGCAGAGCGTTGAAAATCCGCCCTGGATCGGCGAACTGCTGAAAAGGCTGGACGGCGTAGCGGATGAAACGCGCTACGGCTCCAAAAGGCTGCTGGACGGAACCTTCGGCTGCACCGGAGCCACGGTGGGCGACGGGCTGTACTATGTGGGCGCCAGCGGGCAGACACGCTCCTCGCCCCCGGAGGGCTACGAGGTGCGGCTGGAACAAGAACCCCGCAGAACAACCCTGCTGGGGCAGATCCCTTTGGAAAAGGCCCTGGCCTCCGGGCCGGTGGACCTGACTCTCGAGGAGGGCGGAACCAGGGTCCGCTGCCATTCCGACAAGGGAGTCTCCCCCCAGTCGTCGCTGGATGGCCTGCGCCGGGCCATTGCCCAGGGCGGACTGCCTCTCAACGCCGAGCTGACCAGCGAGGGAAGGCTGCTGGTGCAGCACCGGATGTTTGGAGCGGGCTTTGGGTTCAGGGCCTCATCCTCCATAGGAGGAGTGCTTTCGCAGCTTCCCGACCGGATGCAATGGATCGAAAACGGCGGGGATATAGCCGGAACCATGAACGGCGAACCGGCCTGCGGATGTGGACAGACGCTAACCGGACGGAATGGGAACCCCACCACCGAAGGCCTGGTGGTCCGCTATACGGGCCTGCCCTTCACCGGGAAAAACGCCCTGATCAAACGCCGGGTCCGCAACGCGATGGAAAATGACATGTTCGTGGGCCGGGTGACGGTAGCCTGTAACGCCCTGCCCATCACCACAGGTGCTGGAGCCCGGGGCCTGCAGCGCCTGAGACTGGATTCGGTGCGGCCGGCTGACCTGGGCCGGGCCCGGAATACCCTGAGCGGCATGAAATGCCTGGCCGATATCAGCACCGGCAGTACGGCCCATATAACCGATTCGATGAAAATCGCCCGGGGCGCCCTGGCCGATATTGATGATAATATCAGCCGACTGAAAGTGGCCTTTTCGGATGATTTTTACCATGAGCTTTCCCTGCTGCGGGTAAAGGCGCAAAATATTGACGCCTCATCACCGGATCAGTTGAAACTGCCCATGCTGCGCCTTGCCGTCTCATCGCTGGTCGGCAGGATCCGCTCCGATGCCCGGTCAGCCCTGAACGCCCAGATGATACCCGTCAGGGGGGCGATGCACGGACTACTGGGTGAGGACGCGAACCAAAACGTGAGACTGCCATGACTCTGAGAATAAACACCAATATCCCGGCCATGAAGGTTTCCCGGCACCTTTCCAACACGGAAAAGAAGCTGGCCGAGTCGCTGATTAGGCTCTCCTCAGGGTTCAAGATAAACAAGGGGGCCGATGATCCCTCCGGGCTGGTGATATCCGAGCAGATGCGGGCTCAGATCGCCGGTATTCAGCAGGCCATCGAGAACTCCGAGGTGGCTTCCAGCATGGTCCAGACCGCCGAGTCGGCCCTGAACGAGGTCAACAAGCTCCTGCTGAGGATGCGCGAGCTGTCCCTGCACGCCGCCAACGAGGGCGCAAACGACATCAAGGCCATTGAGGCGGACCAGACGGAAGTGGAGGACATCCTGGACTCCATCGGGCTGATATCCCGCAACACCGAGTGGGGCAACCGCAAACTGCTGGATGGCTCCACCGGGGCCACCGGAGAGGCCATCGGCGACGGCATGACCTTCCTGCGCGCCAATGAGAACACCGTGAGCTCCCCCAACGAGGGCTATCAGGTGGAGATAACCCGCGTGGCCACCCGGGCCTACATGGCGGGAGATGAGGAGATAGACGAATCGAACCTGCCCGGGATGAGAATCACCCTGTACGAAGGCGGCAAGACCGTGCAGCTGAACGCCAGGGACAATGACACCCCGATCAGCTTCTTCGGCAGGCTGCGCGCCGCCGTGGATGAGGCCGGTCTCAAACTCGACCTTTTTCTCAGCCCTGACAACACCCTGACGGTTGTGCACCGGGAATACGGAAGTCAGAACTCGTTCCAGGCTGCAAGCTCCATCGCCGGAGTGCTTTCCGAGGACGGCGGTGTGGTCGAGGCGGCCATTCCCGGTGAGGACGTGGCGGGAACCATCAATGGCGAGGGAGCCACCGGAAGGGGGCAGGTGCTGACCGGAAACGAGGGGAACGTAAACACAGACGGCCTGTCCATCCGCTATTCCGGCCCCCTGACCGATACGGGGCTGAGAGACCCCCAGGGCAATCCGGTGCTGGAACGCACCCCCCAAACCGGCCAGGCGGGGGCAGTCCATGTTTTCAACAACGCCCTGGAATTTCAGGTGGGCGGAAACGCCGATCAGTCCCTCTCGGTGCTGATGCCCTTCGTCAGGCCGGATCACATGGGCCGGGAGGTGGAAACCGTTTCGGGATACGACGGACTGATTGGAATAAACCTGCGCTCCCCCCAGGGGGCCCGGGACGCCATCAGGCTCATAGATTCGGCCATCGACGATTTGACCCTGAGCCGGGGCAAGCTGGGAGCGTTTCACCGCAACAACCTGGACAGCCATATCGCCACGCTGCGGGTGACCGCGGAAAACCTCATGGCGGCTGAATCTACCATCAGGGACGCGGACGTGGCCAAGGAAGTGGCCGAATATACGAAAAACAGAATTCTGTTTGATACCGGCATGGCCATGGCGGCCCAGGCCAACCAGGTGCCGGCGAACGTGATCAAGCTGATACAATGATAAGGGGATAAACCATCCGTCCAGCCTCCTGAGCAGGAACGGAACCACCAAAAGCGGACGGAACGGAGAAAGAAACCATGGAATTGCACTCACTGAAAACCGCACCGGCAAATGGCCGGCTCGGACGCATGGCGGCAGGGATGGCGCTGCTGATGATCCTGGCAATGCTGGCGGGATGCACCCCCCAGCAACTGATACGCCAGGGACCGGGGCAGACCTGCGCGGAGGAAAGAATGTCCCTGGCCTACGCCCTGTACAACGAGGCCCGGGGCCAACTGGCCCAGCACTTCCGCACCAGGACCGAGTCCAGCCTGGAAAAAGCCTTCCAGGCCAGCGTGGATTCATCCCTGCTGGCGCGCACGGCCCGGAACTGTGAAAGCTTCGATCTTTTGATCAAGCGCGAGGCCATCAACCTGATCCGCATCAACCGGCTGTTCCAGACCCTGGTGATCAGCAATATGCGAGACCAGGATCCGGGAGTGGTGGCCGGGCTGTACGGTGATGAATACCGGGAGATTTTCCGTAATGACATCCGCTGAGCGGCAGGCGAAATGAAACTACACCGCGCCGCGGAAACGCCGGCGGAGCTTGCGGGAAGAACAATGCAGGAAAGAACCGGATGCGCATAAAGGCTGACGACACCATTGCCGCCGTTGCCACCCCCCTGGGCGTGGGAGGAGTGGGCATCGTGCGGCTGAGCGGACCGGAATCGCTGGCAATGGCCGGGGCCATGTTCCGGCCCTCCGGAAGCAGGGGGCTGGCCGAGGCCCCCACGCACACACTGCTCCACGGGTGGATCGAAAAGGATCAAAACCCCCTGGACGAGGTGCTGGCGGTGGCCATGCGCGCACCGCGCTCCTACACCCGGGAGGACGTGGTGGAAATCCACTGCCACGGGGGGCTGCTGGCGGTGCGCACGGTGCTGAAGCTGGCTTTGGAGCAGGGGGCCAGACTGGCCGACCCCGGGGAGTTCACCATGCGCGCCTTTTTGAACGGGCGGCTGGACCTGACCCGGGCCGAAGCCGTGGGTGACCTGGTGAAGGCACGCTCGCTGGCCGCGCTGAGGATTTCGGCCAACCAGCTCCGGGGAAGGCTGTACGAGGAGATCAGCCTGCTGAAGGAACGGGTGGCGAGAGCCACGGCCCTGCTGGAGGCCGGCCTGGATTTTCCCGAGGAGGACGTGGTTTTTCACCATGGCCGGCAGATGCAGGATGACCTGGAAGGAGTGCGCGGCCGGCTGGGCGACCTGCTGGAAAGGGCCCGCCAGGGCAGGCTGGTGCGGGAAGGGCTGCCCGTGGCCATTGTGGGCAGGCCCAATGTGGGCAAGTCCAGCCTGCTCAATGCCCTGCTCAGGGAGAGCCGGGCCATCGTGACCGGTGTGCCGGGAACAACCCGCGACACCCTGGAGGAAACGGCGGAAATCAGGGGTCTGCCCCTGAGACTGATTGATACCGCCGGCATAAGGGACACCGCCGACGAGGTGGAACTGGAGGGAATCAGCCGCACCCGCCGGGCAATCGCCCAGGCCGAACTGGTGCTGCTGGTCTGCGATGGC
>JAOUPZ010000190.1 GCA_029879595.1 Deltaproteobacteria bacterium
GATGGCCGCCATGTTGCTCCGCGATTTCTCGGTCAGCACCTCCAGCCCCACGCCGGCGTCGGTTTCCGTTTTTTCGTCCGATGTGGAGTGGCTTAGCTCCAGCCGGGATTCCTGCTTCAGAGCCTCACGTTCCCCCAGGAACATCTGGGCCTGGGCCAGGGCCGGGAACAGCCCCAGGAGAAGTACCGCCGGCAGGATTTTGCTCAGGTGTCTCGATATCATCTGATATTTTTACGGCCCCGGTTTCCCGGATAGGCCTCCGGTTTTTCAGCAGCAATGCGGCCAGGCGGAGCCCGGACCGCTACACACAGGTCCATCATCTGAACTATCGGCATTCAGACCGGAAACTTTAAAAAACAGATGATTCTCCGCCCTGAAAAACGGAGACGCCGGAAAGCTGCCCACGGCATATGCCTGGGCGATTGGGAGCCAGGGTGATTGGGCGCAAGGACGATGGGGCTCCAGGACGATTTTACAGAGAACACCAGGCGGGAAAACCAGGGGGATACACCAGGCGGGAAAACCAGGCGGAAAAACACGAAGCCCGGCCTGTGCCCCGGAATAGGGCTAAAGGGCGGCTGCGCGGAACAGTGCTTTTTGCCGTGCCGCCAGCCGTGCCGCCAGCCGTGCCGTCAGAGCCGTTCCAGAGGTATGCCGAAGCGGTCGGCAATCATTTCCTTCAGCAGACTGTCGGTCTGCAACCCCGCAAACCTGATCTCGGTCTCAATGGATGAACGGACCGTTCTGAGATCGTCCACATCGCGGCTGGACAGATACCGGTTGCGGATATCTTTCTGTTCCAGGTTGGCCAGCACCATCTCGCGCAGCCGGGCCTTGACCTCATTCATGGTCTTGGCGTCCATGTTGCGCATCAGGGATTCAATCTCTCCCTGGTGGTACCCGCGCAGCGACAGTCGCACCCAGATGGAGTACAGGCTGATGGGGGTGGAGCCCGGTCCCTGGGCCGTGGAGTGCGGGGGCATGGCAACTATCACCAGCATTCCCAGCAGCAGCACGGGCAGGACCAGTCTTAACCGGCGTATTATCATGGCGGTATTTCCCTATACGGCGGGCCGGCTGCTCCAGCGCCGGACCGAGCCAGAATCGGTTTAAAGCTGCATTCCGGCCGGGGGGATCCATCCGGCGGATATCCATCCGCCGCCGATATATTCCAGGCCGATTATTTAACCACATTCAGACCCTCCCTGTCCAACCGGTTATCGGCGCATATGGCCGGATGCCAGACGGAAAAGGGGCCTGTTTATAAATTATCGGCAGTGGACGGGAATACTTTAGCCTGACCGGGCCATAAACAGGCAGGTGGGCAGCAGGAATACGGTCTGCTATGCTTTTGGATGAAAATGCTGGAAAATAACCCGGCAGACCCGGCACCGCCGGACGAACCACAATATAATTACGGAAGAGATGGCCTTGAACCCGCAACCGAACAGGAAAGCAAACGCCGGAACACGCCCCGCAGGCGGCCCGTGGAGGAACAGGGCACCCGGCTGGCTGATTTTTCTGCCCGCCGCGCTGGCCCTGGCGCTGGCCGCCACCGGATGTCAGGCCCCCCAGCCCGATGTAAAGATACCCGCACGGATCCTGTACCTGGAAGGCCAGATGCAGGAGGACCAGGAGCTGTATTCGGAAGCCACCACCAAGCTCAAGACGGTCGTGGAACAGAACGCCGGTTCGCGCCTGGGTAACTTCGCCAACCTTAAGATGGGGCTGATAGAACTGAAGAAGGAGGAATGGGTTACGGCGGAATCATACTTCCGGCTGTTTCTCAGCGGCAACGCCAACAGCCACCTCACGCCCTTCGTGCTGTTCCAGATCATGAAGGCGCACCATGAAAACAGCTATACCGGCTTATTCGTCCGCAACCGGGAGATTGACCGGGACATGGAGCCCAACCGGCAGCTGATCAGGGAATTCAAGCGGTTCTATTTCCTTTTCCCCAACAGCATGTACAGCCAGCAGGTGCGGGAGTACTTCCGGGCCGCCCGGGAGAGCATCGCCGAGCATGAGCGGCTGGTGGCCGATTACTATTATGACCGGGGGCTGTATAACGCCGCCGCCTCCCGGTATCTGTATCTGCTGCGCAATTATCCCTTCTATCAGGACTCCGAATACGCGCTGGAAATGCTGATCAGATCCTACCGCCAGAATGTGCAGCCGGCTGCGGCCGAGGAAATGGAGCGCATCTACCAGAGGATATACAAGAATGGAAGCGCCCAGACACCCCCCCAGGGAGAAAAGAAGGGCGAAAAGCCCCCACCAATGATGGTTTCAGGGGTTGACTTGGAGGGAAAGGAGCGGTCATTTAAAGGGGAATGAACAAGGAACAAGAATACTGGCTGGCACTGACGCTGTTGCCAAAGGTGGGCGCCCGCACCATTGAAACACTGGTGGAAAGTTTCGGCAGTGTGGCCGCAGTGTTCGAGGCCCCGCCGGATGAGCTTTCGCGCCGATGCGGCCTGAGGCCCCTCCTGGCGGGCCAGATAACAGCCAGCCTGGAGTCCCCGGGGCTGCAGGAGGAAAAGAAACTGCTGGAGCAGCACGGGGCGCGTCTGATTGTCCGGGGGGACGCCGATTACCCCCGGCGGCTCCAGGCGATCCGGCTGCCCCCGCCATTGCTTTACTGCCGGGGTCCGGCCCCCCTGTCGGCAGGACCGGTATTATCCGTGGTGGGCACCAGGCGCAGCACCCGGTACGGGGAAAAAACAACGCGAAGGATGATCGAGGAACTGGCCCGGCTCAGGCCGGACACCGTGGTGGTCAGCGGGCTGGCCAGGGGCATTGACACGGTGGCCCATCGGCAGGCCCTGGACTGCGGGCTGAAAACCATGGCCGTGCTGGCCGGCGGGCTGTCCCGGACTTATCCGCCGGAAAACCGGGAACTGGCGGAGGAGATCGCCGCAACGGGCGCGCTTCTCACCGAGTTCCCCATGGCCGCTCCTCCCATGGGCAGGCAGTTTCCCATGCGCAACCGCATCATCAGCGGGCTGTGCAGCACCCTGCTGGTGGTGGAAGCCGGGGAGCGCAGCGGGGCGTTGATAACGGCAGGCTTCGCGCAGAACCACCGGCGGCCCGTGCTGGCAGTGCCCGGCAACCTGGACCTGCCATCCTTTGCCGGGGTGAACCGCCTGATCCAGCAGGGCCAGGCCCGGCTGGCCACCTGCGGGGCAGACTTGGCGGCGGCCCTGGAAGACGGCCGGAGCAAGGCCATCCGGCAAATGGAAATGGGAATAGACGGCGGGGACCCCCCCCACGACGGGATGGATACCGCGGCCGCAGACAGCAGACAGGATTCCCCCCCCCTGGACGGGGACCATGGGAGGGTGGTGGAAGCGTTAAAAAAAGGTGCGCTGCACCCGGATGACCTGGCAGCCGAACTGGGGTTGCCCATTGAAAAACTGCTGGGTCTGCTGCTGGAACTTGAGCTTTCCGGCGAGATATATCAGACTGCCGGAAATCTTTACTCGCTTGATACCTGAGCGGCAAGCGCCCAGGAACGGGCAATAATCATCATAAGCACTGGAGAACCGGGCGGATGCCGAAGTCCCTGGTCATAGTAGAATCGCCAACCAAGGCGCGCACCATTGCCCGCTTTCTGGGGGATGAGTTCGTCGTCGAATCCAGCATCGGCCATATCCGCGACCTCCCCGAATCCGCCAAGGAAATACCGGAGGAGGTCAAAAAGCAGCCCTGGGCCCGGCTGGGGATTGATGTGGACCATGACTTCCGCCCCTTGTACATAGTGCACGAGGAAAAGAAAAAGCAGGTGGCCAAGCTGAAAAGCCTGCTCAAGGATGCCGATGCGCTCTACCTGGCCACTGACGAGGACCGGGAAGGAGAGTCCATCAGCTGGCACCTCATGGAAGTGCTCCAGCCCAGCGTGCCCACCCACCGCCTGGTGTTTCACGAAATCACCCGGGAAGCCATTGATAACGCCCTGGCCAATCCACGCGCCATTGATGCGCGGCTGGTCACGGCCCAGGAAACGCGCCGGATCCTGGACCGGCTGTACGGCTACGAGATATCGCCCCTGCTGTGGCGCAAGATAGGCCCATCGTTATCCGCCGGAAGGGTGCAGAGCGTGGCCGTAAGGCTGATTGTGGAACGTGAGCGGGCCCGGATGGCCTTCCGTCAGGGCGCATACTGGGATGTCGAGGGCAGCTTTCTCCCTGCCGGAGCCGGTGAATCGGGCCGCTTCAAGGCGATCCTGGTAAGCCTGGACAACCGCCGGCTGGCCGGAGGAAAGGACTTCGATGATGCCACCGGAAAGCTCGCTGTATCAAAAACGGACCTGATGCTGCTGGAGGCAGACGGGGCCGCCTCGCTGGCCGAAAGGCTGAAAGGGGTGACCTTCAAGGTGGAAAAAGCGGAACGCAAGCCCTATAAATCATCCCCGCCGGCTCCCTTCACCACCTCCACCCTGCAGCAGGAGGGCAACCGCAAGCTGGGTTTTTCCTCGCGTGACACCATGCGCATCGCCCAGTCGCTCTATGAGCAGGGGCATATAACCTACATGCGGACCGATTCCACCACGCTGTCCGAACAGGCCCTGAAAGCAGCCCGCAGCCAGATAAAAGCCCTGTATGGCGATGAATACCTGCCGGAGACCCCGCGGGTGTTCCACACCAAGGTCAAGAACGCCCAGGAGGCCCACGAGGCCATCCGGCCCGCCGGGGACAGCTTTAAGAAGCCGGATGAGCTGCGCGGACAGCTGGACGACCGCGAGGCCCGGCTCTACGAAATGATCTGGAAGCGGACCCTGGCCAGCCAGATGAAGGAGGCCCGGGGCCAGCGCCTCTCGCTGGTGGTATCCGGTGGCGGAGCCCAGTTCCAGGCTGGCGGAAGGACCATCGAGTTCCCCGGTTTCCTGAGGAACTATGTGGAGGGCTCGGACGACCCCGAAGCTGAACTGGGAGACCAGGAACGGCTGCTGCCCGACCTGAGTCCGGGCCAGGAGCTTTCGGCGCGTGAGCTGCTGCCCCGCGAGCACGTCACCCAGCCCCCGGCCAGATTCACCGAGGCCTCGCTGATCAAGATACTGGAAAAGGAGGGCATCGGGCGCCCCAGCACCTACGCCAGCATCATCAACACCATCTCCCAGCGCGGCTATGTAACCCGCAAGGGCAACGCCATGGTGCCCTCGTTTACCGCCTTTGCCGTGGTGCGGCTGCTGGAGGAATACTTCACCCACCTGGTGGACGTGGGATTCACGGCCCGGCTGGAAGATGCCCTGGACGCAATCTCGCGGGGGGAGCGGGAGTCGCTGCCCTATCTGCAGGATTTCTATACCGGCACCTCCGACCTTCCCGGCCTCAAGGACCTGCTCACCTCGGAAATCGACCCCCGCCGGGCCTGCACCATTCCCCTGCCCGGACAGGAGCAGACCGACGAGGCGGTTATCAATGTGCGGATCGGACGCTATGGGCCGTTCCTGGAGCGGGAGGATCAGCGGGCCGCCCTCCCCAACGGCATCACCCCGGATGAGCTCTCCCTGGAAAAGGCCGATGATCTGCTCAGAAAGGGCAGTCAGCCCGATATTCTGGGAGATGACCCCGCCACGGGCATGAAGATTTATCTCAAGACCGGGCGCTTCGGCCCCTATGTCCAACTGGGGGAAACGGGGGAGCAGCCCAAAATGAAATCCCTGCTGCCCGGGCAGCTTCCCGAGCAGATCACCCTGGATGAAGCCCTGCAGCTTCTCTCCCTGCCCAGGATGCTGGGCCGGGACCCGGATAGCGGAGAGGTGGTAAACGCGGACCTGGGACGCTACGGCCCCTATCTGAAAATGGGCAAGGAGTCCCGCTCCCTGAGCCAGCCCGAGGCCCTGTTCACCGTGACCCTGGAGGAGGCCCTGGAGATCCTGCGCCAGCCCAAGGTCCGGCGCGGGGCGGCCACTGTTATCAGGAGCCTGGGCGAACACCCCGAAGGCGGCGCCGAGATCAGCCTGCGCTCCGGCCGGTACGGCCCCTACGTCACAGACGGGGAAACCAACGCCTCGCTGCCCCGGGGTGAGAACCCGGATGAGCTGACATTGGAGCAGGCCGTGAAGCTGATTGCCGAGCGGGCAGCCAAGGGGCCCGCCAAAAAGGGCGGTCGAAAAACGGCGGCCCGGAAGCAACCCGCCAAAAAGGCCGCCGGGAAGACAGCCGGGAAGACAGCCGGGAAGACAGCCGGAAAAGCTGCCGGGAAGACAGCAGGGAAGACTAAGACCACACGGAAAAAAACCGCCGGCAAGACTTCTTCCGGGGGCGGCAAGGCG
>JAOUPZ010000191.1 GCA_029879595.1 Deltaproteobacteria bacterium
TGGCCCTGGGGCCGCTGGTGGAAGCGCTCAAGGCCCACGGGCGCAGCCTGCGCATCGGGGTAAACCACGGCTCGCTGGCGGATCGCATCATGAACCGGCATGGGGACACCCCCGCCGGCATGGTGGAAAGCGCAATGGAATACCTGCGCCTGCTGGAGGATCTGGACTTCCGTGACACCGTGGTTTCAATGAAGTCCTCCAACCCGGTGGTGGCCATCCAGGCTTACCGCCTGCTGGTGGAAGCCATGGACGCCGAGGGCATGGACTACCCGCTGCACCTGGGGGTTACCGAGGCCGGCAACCGGGAGCAGGGGCGGATCAAGAGCGCCATCGGCATCGGGGCGCTTTTGATGGACGGCCTGGGAGACACCATCCGGGTTTCACTGACCGAGGCCGCGCACCACGAGATTCCGGTGGCCCGGGAGCTGCTCGCCGCGGTGGAAGTCTTGCGAGAGGGACCCGCCTGGCCCGGCGAGTTCCTCCCCGCAGGGGACCTGCCAACAGGGCCCTCGCTGCCCGGACGCCGCCAAACCCGGGAGGCCCCCCTCCTGCCCCTGTCGCCCAGCGACCGCGAAGCCGAAATGGCTGTCGGAGGTGATAATCCCGTGCGCTTTTTAGGGCTTTGCGACGGACCGTCCCCCGCCCATGCTTCACCGGGCCATGCTTCACCGGCCCATGCTTCACCGGGCCATTCGCAGCCCGAGGGGTTCGATGCGCTGATTGCCAGACCGGGCGCCCCACCCCCAACAGCAGGCCCCAGGTTTGTCACGACGGATGAACTGGAGGGCCCGGAGCCCGGTCTTACGCTGGAGGCCGACGGGGGGAGCAATCCCCGGCTGCTGCTGCTGGACTGCCCTCAACCCCTGTTCCCACTGCGCAGGCTGGCCGGCCTGCTAAAAGACAGGGGTCTGCCATGGCCCCTGGGGGTGGTGCTGCCCCTGGACGACGGCGGACGCCCCTCGCTGGCCAGCGCCGCCCAGATCGGCTCCCTGGCGGCCGACGGGCTGCTGGATGCCCTCGTCTGCCCCGACCCCGATCCATCCGGCCCGGCCGCGCAGTTCTGCCGGACCCTGCTCCAGGGAGCGCGCCTGCGGATCTACCAGGCGGAGTTCATCAGCTGCCCCTCCTGCGGACGGACCCTGTTCGACCTGGAGCGCACCACCGAGGACATCAAGGCCCGCACCGGCCACCTGAAGGGGGTGCGCATCGGGGTGATGGGTTGCATCGTCAACGGACCGGGTGAGATGGCCGATGCGGACTTCGGCTATGTGGGGGGAGCGCCGGGCATGGTCAGCCTGTACAAGGGCCGGCAGTGCGTGGCCAGGGGCATTCCCTCCGGGCAGGCCGTGGAAAGGCTGGTGGCGCTTATCAAGGAACATGGCATGTGGACCGAACCCTGATAAGGCCTTTTCTGCCGGGGGAGCAGACAAATGCCGCGCGGACCCGATAAAAAATGAACCTATTTGCTGGATTTTGCGTTAAAAGGGGTGGGACTATTTCAGCCAGAACCTTAACAAGGGCTTTATGCCGGACAGGATATATTTAGGGTTTGGTTTGCATTACAGGAACTATCGGGTGGCAGCTTTAATTAATTTAGCCCGCTTCCAATAAAAAAATTCAGGCCTGCACTGGACTGCCGCTTTCCGCCATGGCAATAATTCAGTTATGGAAAAACAAGGAAAACTGGACGTAGTAATCACCAAGGACAAGCTCCAGACAGACTTCAGCAAGATCAATCTGCTGCTGAGGGAGTACGGCGCACACCTGACACAAAACGATTTCCAGTCCAACTGGAAACCGGATACTGTCCGTCTGATGCGCGCGCACCTGGCTTTCCTGGCACGGACACGCACTTCGCTGCGAACCTATGAGCTGGTTCAGGGGCTTATCACATATGTGCTGAAACGCCTGAAAAAGGATACCTACCGGTTCTCAGGAAAGTCGGCCCTGCCAGACAATTTCATCAGCACCACCCTGGACAAAGGCGCTCCACCCACCGAGGAGGATTTCAAGCAGCTCGCCTCCAAGCTCTATGCCCTGGCCAAGACGGCCCCCCTGGAGCAACAGGAAAAGCTGCGGGCCCTGCTGGCCAATACCAACAACCTTTTCGAGGAACTCCGTTCCGGCGACAAGGAAAAATCCACCAAGACCCTTCAGGACATCAACCTGCTGACCACCAGCAAGCAAAACCAGATGCTCCTGAATGAAATAGCCCACATAACCCGGGAAATCTACGACTCGCTGGTGAATATGTCGGACGAACTTCCCCTTGAGTCCCTCTCCGAATCATCCGGCGGCCTTACCGATGCTGTGTACAAACTCAACGGAGTCATAGTCCGGCTGGAGGAAGCGGCACTGGAAAACCTGGACCAGATAGAACTGCTGAGCAGCAAGGCCCAGGAACGTCAGACCAGCATGACCAATGTGCTGGCCACCCTGCGGGAGGCCCAGAACAACCTCATGCGTATCAAGGGAGAGCACAACTCTCTGGCAGCTGAAATGGACAGCATCCAGGAGCGTCTGAGCGACGAGGTGGGAGCCCGGGTGATGACCCTGCGCTACAACCTTGAGACGGCCAGTCAGGCCTACATGGAAATGGTGGCCCGGCAGGGCTTCCACGATCTGGCCGGTCAGACCCTCAAGAGGACCATCAGCTTCATTGAAACACTGGAAAAGCATCTGCTGGAACTGCTCAAGCAGTACAAGCCTGTGCTTGAGATGAGCGGCATCACCAAGAAGGAAAAAGCTGACGGGACTTCAGAAGAACAGATGTCCAAAAAGGAAGCCACCCAGGACGATGTTGACGCCCTGCTCGGGGAACTGGGGTTCTGACATGCGGGCCGCCGCGCCCTGCGGGCCGGCCTGCAAAATCCATATACATCAGGAAACACCGGGGGTATCAGCTTCAGGCTCGCCCCTGTCGGCATCTGCCGGTCGCGACGGGTTGCCGCCGCGTGATATACCGGGGTCGGCGGATCTGCGGGCGGCGGCGGTCTGTTCGGTCCGCAACCGGCAGGCCCTCAGGAACTGCCGTGCCGGACGGTCATCCGGCAGGGCCTCCAGATACTCCCTGTACCCGGCAATGGCATCCTTCCAGTGCCCATGCTGCTGATTGTGCAGCGCCTCATCCCATACCTGCCGCATCCGGCGCATGACCTCCACGGTGGCCTCATCGCGGACGCTGAACAGATCAAACACGCCGATGCGTTCCTCGCCCGGGGCCAGCCGCAAACGCCCCAGGGGACGCAGATCAAAGGCGGTCTGCAGGTCCAGCGCCTCCAGCACCGTCTCGCTGACCAGAATCCCGCACCGGAAGTCCAGGCACATCTGCGCCAGCCGGGAGGCGGAACGGACACCCTGACCCGCCAGCAGCGGGCTAAGCTTTTCCCCCGCCGGCACTGCCCCCAGCAACACATCCCCCAGGTGCAGACCCAGCCCGGTGGTCACCACCGGCCGGCCGAAGGCAGTCTGGTCCTCGCGGTATGATTCCAAAAGCTGGAATACCGTCTGCGCTCCCCACAGCGAGCTCTCGGCACCACGCTGGAACAACGCGCTCCACTGGTCGTTGAACAGGCCGTGCAGCCTCCCGTGGTGCAGGCCCAGCCCCTGCTCCAGCCGGGTGAAGTATTCCTGCAGGTTATGCAGCTGCTCACTGGGGGAAAGCTCAAACAGCGGGTTTATCCCGGCCAGGGCACCGCAGAGCGCGGGCAGGGTCCGCTCCCGACCGTTTCGCAGCAGGTTGGTGATGGTTTCGTTGTCCCCGCCGGAGTCGAAGTCCGCCTCCGCCGAAAGCGTCTGGGGCAGGAACCTTTTCAGCCGGGCGTTCTCCTGCTCCAGCTTTTCCATGCGCCGGTGCTCGGCATCGCTGGATGTCGCGCGGTCCATGTCCTCCATGGCCCTCAGAATGGCCCCGGTAATCAACCGCAGTGGCTGGTAGAGATCATCCCGCCCCCTGTCGTCAAGGCCGTTGGGAGGCTCCCGGAATCCCAGCAGAAGCAGTCCGGCCGTTTCGCCCAGATGCACCAGGGGGAGCCACAGTCCGTCTTGCATTTCCAAGGTATTCAGCAGGGACTGCTCGGTGGGGGTGGGCTCGGGGGCTCCGTTTTGCCGCCAGCCCACGGGGCTCTGTGATGATACCGCCCAGGCCGCCTGCCCCTGGTTTCGCACTGGGCGCGGCAGTGATCCGGCGACGCTCGAATCCAGCGTCCGGCCCTCACCAGCCCGGTACACCGCCACCGGAACCAGCGCATCCCCTTCCCCCAGCGCGAACAGCACGGAGGAACCGGGGGCCAGTTCGCGGCAGGCTTCCTCATGATAGGCCTGCAACAGTCCCCCCAGGGTGGTGGACGCGGAGGCATGGCGCGACCACTCCAGCAGATAGCCCCGGCGCTCCGCCAGGGTTCGCAATTCGTCGCCTTCCCGGTCGCGGCGGGACAAGGCCTGGTTGAGTGTGAGGACGGCGGCGGCTTCCCGGCCCAGTTCCTCCAGGGCCGCCTGCCGGGACTGGGCGCGTTCCCGGGCCTCGCCTTCCAGACCCAGGCTGACCACAGCGATGGGCTGTCCCTGTTCCAGCAGGGGGATGCAGGCCAGCGCGCGTGACTCCTCCCCGGTGGCGGAAGCTGCTTTTTCAGGGGACGGCGGCCCGGGCAGCCGGAATCGTATCTGACGCTCCTTGAAACACTCCTCCACCAGCCAGCGGTTGATCCAGTCGCCCCGGGGCGGAGGATCGGGGGCCTGTGCCGCCAGCGCGGGCTGTCCATCCTGGTTGGGAATGAACAGGGCCGCATAACCAGCACCAGCATGGCGAGTGAACCCGGAAAGTACCTGCCCGTAAAGGGCCTGCAGGGGAAGGGCCCCGTCCCGGCCCATGTGTTCCAGCAGGGCCAGGAATCCCGTGGAGCCTTCGGAGGAATCCCCGGCAGCAAGCCCGGCAGCACCCATTGCGCCGCCCATTGCGCCACCCATGGAATCCAGCCCCGGCAAACGCCTGGATTTTGTTTCCAGCAGCTTTTCCGAAAGATCGAAAGCCGCCCTGGCGAACAGATGCGCCCCCAGTGTGTCAAACACGGTATGCGCCCGCTCCAGCCATTCTTCCCATCCATCCACGGCCAGCTTTCTCATTCCGGCGGCAATGCACTGGAACAGACGCCCCCGCTCCAGCAGCAGCCCCTGTTCTTCCAACAGTGCCGACTCTGCCTCCAGAGCCTGCCGTGAAGGCGGATCATCCGCGGAGCCCTGGCCGGGCAGCAGTTCCTCCATTATTTCCAGGCGCCGCTGGAAGGTCTGCACCCAGGGAGGCGGCTCGGGCTCTCCCCGGCCGGTGGCGAACATGTCCCGCACCCGCTTGAGGTGGTGCCCCGCGTCATCCGGGAAGGCGGCAGCCTGAACCATGTGCCCTTCGGCCAGCACTGTCCTGAGGAACACCGCGCCGGTTGACTCGCCGCCGCCGGGAAGATCGCCCTCCATGGCCAGACAGCCCATCAGCTCCGACAACTCGCCAGCTCCCAGGGCCAGCATTCCGTTCAGGGCCAGGATGAACCGGGCGGCGGGGCCGTCTCCCCTGGCGGCTGCGGCGCGGGCGGCACCGCGTATTCTGCGCCCCGCCTCCGGCAGCGATATGTTCTCCGTGAGGGCCTGTGCGGCGGCAAACGCCCCCTGGGCCCAAAGAGCCAGCTCACGGCTCTCCAGCAACCGGGCCATGTCCAGCATTTCCCGGGCCAGTTCATCCATGCTTGCGACACTGCCCCGCAGCAGGGCGTTTTGAAACATCTCCAGTGCCGTTTCGGCTTCGCCGCGCAAATCACCCAACCCCCGGAACAGCTCCCGGGCGGTCTCAAGAGCTTCGTCCGATTTGTCCAGGGCCAGTGATTCCCGCTGGCAGCGGCCCAGGGCGATATTCCACAGGGCCTCCTCAAAGGGAAACCGGTTCCTGTTCAGGAGGGCGCGGGCCTCGCGCAGGGCCAGCCCTTCCGGGTCGCCTTCCTTTTCGGCCAGCCGGATCAGGGCCCGGGTGAGCACCGGGGTAGGCTGAAAGGGGGCCGTCATGCCCAGCAGCCTTTCATCAGCCATGACCGAGAGCGAGGGGTCGCCGGTGGCCGTCAGCAGGGAGGCCAGTTCCAGCGCCCCGGCTATCCGTTCCAGTGCCGGGGGAAGAGGCGGCTGTTCATCCGCCCCGGTATGGGCGCGCAGATTTTCATAGCGCCTGCGGGCCGTGGTCACCAGCCGGGCCAGCACTCCTCCGGC
>JAOUPZ010000192.1 GCA_029879595.1 Deltaproteobacteria bacterium
TTTTCCGGGCCTCCGGCCATCCCACAGCCGTGGCCCCCCCGGGTGCTACCGCTTCCCCTGTGCCAAATGGCGTCAAGAATTTAACCACTTGTTGTGCATATGGGCAACTGTGCATATCGCATAGTTGACCGCGCACGTCAATTCCATAAGCGTGTTCGGGCGAAAACAATCCTTCCGCCCTGAACAAAAACCCTCGCCTCTGGCCGTTTAAAAGCAACCGAAAGAGGAAGGCCTCCCGGCACAGGATACAGCCGTTCATTCAGGCAGTTAGACCTGTCAGCCCTTCTTGCCACTCCCGCCCGACTGAGCTTGAAACCGGCTTTCAAACACGCTTGCAGACTGTTGCATCTTCCGGACTGATAGCCATTTTTTTGTGGAGGGCTATCCCCGGAGCAGCTTTTTGGCCTGGTCCGCCACGGCCGCGGCGGTTATGCCGAATTTCTCGAAAAGCTCCCCCGCAGGAGCCGAAGCACCGAAGCCGCTCATGCCCACCACGGCACCGGCGGAACCCGTATAACGCTCCCAGCCCAGGGACACCCCGGCCTCCACGGCCACCCGGCAGGCCACCGCGGGGGGAATCACCTCATCCCGGTAGGTCCGGTCCTGCTCCTCGAAGGTCTCCCAGCAGGGCAGGCTCACCACGCGTGCGCCGATGCCCTCGGCGGCCAGGGTCTGCCGGGCCTCCAGGGCCAGATGCAGTTCGGAGCCCGTTGCCAGCAACAGCGTTTTCAGTTCCAGGCCCTCCGGCGCATCGGCCAGCACATAGCCTCCCCGGGCCAGTCCGCCCTGTCCCGTGCCCTCCAGGGTGGGAATCTTCTGCCGCGTGAGCAGCAGGGCGCTGGGCCCGGCGGTGTGCCTCAAGGCATCGGCCCAGGCCTCCAGGGTTTCGCGGGGATCTCCGGGCCTGTAAACACGCAGGCCGGGGATGGCCCTGAGGGCCGCGAAGTGCTCCACCGGCTGATGGGTGGGGCCGTCCTCTCCCAGGCCAATGCTGTCGTGGGTAAACACATAGACCACCTGCACCCCCATGAGCGCCGCCAGCCGGACAGCCGGGCGCATATAGTCGGAGAACACCAGGAACGTCCCCCCGTAGGGCACCACGCCCCCGTGCAGGGCCATGCCGTTCATCAGTGCGCCCATGGCATGCTCGCGCACGCCGTAGCGGATGTAGCGCCCGGAGTACTCTCCGGGAGAGATGTCCTGGTAGGCCTTCACATGGGTGTTGTTGGATGGCGTCAGGTCGGCCGAGCCGCCCAAAAGGTCGGGATGGGACATGGCAAAAGCCTCCAGGGCCTTGCCGGATGCGCTGCGGGTGGCATCGCCCGCCGGAGGGTCCTGCAGCCAGCTTTGCAGAAGATCCGCCAGCGGCTTTTCCCAGGCCGCTGAGGGCCGGCCTTCCGAAACACGCCGCAGTTCGGCCCCCTCCTGGGGGTAGTCCTGGCAGTATGCGTCCAGGCGCGCCTGCCAGTCCTTTTCCCTGGCCCGGCCGGTTTCCGCGCTGTTCTTCCAGTATTCCCGGGCCTCCAGGGGCACCTCGAAGGGCCCCCACTGCCAGTCCAGGTTTTTCCGGGTGGCGGCGGTTTCATCCGGACCCAGGGGCGAGCCGTGGGTATCGGCCGTGCCCCCTTTGTTGGGAGCTCCCCGGCCGATGGTGGTGCGGCAGGCGATAAGCGAAGGGCGGTCATCGTGGCGGGCGGCCTGGATGGCGCCGGATATGGCCGCCGGATCGTGGCCGTCCACGCTTTCCACATGCCAGCCATAGGCGGCGAATCTTTCCACGGCCTTTTCGCTGATCGTCATGGAGGTCTTGCCGTCAATGCAGATGCCGTTGTCGTCAAAGAGCACGATCAGCCGCCCCAGGCCCAGGTGTCCGGCCAGTGAGCAGGCCTCGTGACTCACCCCCTCCATCAGGTCTCCGTCGCCCGCGAAGACATAGGTGTAGTGGTTGATGATCTCATGTTTATCCCGGTTGAAGCGGGCAGCCAGGTTGCGCTCGGCCAGGGCCATTCCCACCGCGGTGGATATGCCCTGCCCCAGCGGGCCGGTGGTCATCTCCACTCCGGGGGCGTGTCTGTATTCCGGATGGCCGGCGGTCTTGCTGCCCAACTGCCGGAAGTTGCGCAACTCCTCCAGGGGCAGGTCGTATCCGGTGAGGTGAAGCAGGGAATACAGCAGGGTCGAGGCGTGACCGTTGGACAGCACGAAGCGGTCGCGGTCAAGCCAGGCCGGGTTGTCCGGACTGAACCGCAGAAACTGCCCCCAGAGCACCGTGGCGATTTCCGCCATGCCCATGGGCGCGCCCGGGTGACCGGAACGGGCCTGTTCTATCTGATCTATCGCGAGGAACCTCAATGAGTTCGCCGCCAGCCGGAACTGCTCCGGCGGATAGGATGCGTGATTGTCCATACTGTGTTGCCCTGTCTTTTAGGTATGTGGTTGGCCAGTGCCAACGGTAAGGGTATTCGTAACCCAGGAATTCAATCCGCCGCCCTTCCCCGGCCCCCTGATTTGTGCGGCGAGGGGTCTTTGCCTTCCGCTCCCGGGCATGTGCCCTTACGGAACATGCCGCAGATTTCTGCGAGTATTCCAATTGTCCGTTGGAAATGCAATGCGGAATTGTCCGCCAGAAGGAGGAAATCTGCGAGGTGCTGGTCATTAACACAGGGCGGGAAGGTGGTTGTTGTCGTTATTTCCCCGCTCGGGATGACCGGAGACAGGCGTTTCCCTGCAATCTGACCGGCCTGAATATTAATAACACCCCGCAATGGGTGTACTTTTGGAAGGAAGTTCGGCTATAAATATGAAACATTTAGCTGTGAAATCGTTTATTAAGGCAAAACATATCCTCCGGAACCCTTGGAGACCTGAAAAAAAATGAAGCGGAGAATACAAACCGACAGCCCCGGCGGCAGAATGATCTGCTACAAGCTGGACCCTGGCGTGTTCGTTGTCGAGGTTCCCGATATCGGCCGGAAGATCAGCCTGGGGCAACCGCCCGACGCCATCAAGAGATTCCAGCAGGTGGGATACATCGGTCGCAACGGCATCAAGACCTTCGTGGTGGTTGATTCCAAGCGCCAGGGGGAATCCATATCCTGGAATCTGGTGGAGTTTCCGATTCTCTACGCCCTGTATTTCATTCCCGCGGAAAAAAACGGCGTGACCGTTCCCTCGTTCTACGCCGGCATCCGCCCCCAGCTGGCCGGACTGGAAAAGGACGTCCAGCAGTCCATGCGGATGATCAAGTACGGCAACTACGGCGTGGACTCGGTTGACGAATTCGATGCCATGGACATTCCCGATGCCACCCGGGACGCAATGAGAAAGGAAATTCTGGGGTTGGCGGTTGATAACAAGATCCTGGACAGCGACGTTTTCATGGACCCGGTGTATCTGGACCCCAATCCCCGCAATGAATCGGAATTCAGCGACCTGGGAGACGGCATCAGCATCGGCAAAATCGGGCGCAACACCTACCGCTTTCTGTACAAGGACGATTCCCTGGACGTGGAAGTCACCCTGCTGCCCGGTGAAAAATTCCGCTCCCCCGTTGAATACAAGCACCTGAAGTTTCCGGTAAACAACTTCGGCATCTGGCATACCGGGGAATACGACGGCATGGACCCCTACCACAGCGCGGCCCATACCTCGATCATCCACAAGTATTCGCCTATACTGATCGACTACCCGGCCAACATGACCAGCATCATCACCCATCACGGTCTGTCCCAGCAGTCGGTCAACACCCTTTTGATCACCCACAACCACGATGATCACACTGGTGCGCTGGTGGAACTGTTCCGCCGGTCCTCCCGCTGCCACATCATCACCACGGCGCCGGTAATGTTCTCCCTGGTGCGCAAGGTGGCGGCACTGGTGGACCTGCCGGAGCGGATGGTACAGGACAACTTCGTGTGGACCCTGCTTCCCTTCCGCAAGGACAACCCCTTCCGCACCGAGGAACTGAACCTGGAGGGAGTACGGATCACCGGGCACATGTCCTGCCACAGCGTGCCCACCACCCTGTTCACCATGGCCGTAAACCAGGACGGTCTGGACTACACCTACGGGCATTTCATGGACATCGTGGCCTTCAAGCGCATGAAAATGCTGCAAAAGGACGGCTGGATGCCCCGCGAACATCTGGAATACCTGGACCAGGTGATCCGCAAAACCAAATACAACCTGGTGAAATACGATGTGGGCTGTATCAGCGATTCCTCGCTGCCATTCACTGTGCACGGACAATGGCAGGATCTGAAGGGCGCGGCCACCGAAAAGGCGTTCCGCGTGTTCTCCCATGCCACCCGGAGCGAACTGGACCCATCCTACGAGAACGAGGGGCGCTTCGTGAGCATCGGCGACCTGGACTCCACCATCCGCACCAAGGGGGGCAAAATCGTGCGGCTGGGCGGCGGGAACAATTCGACCACGGCCTTCTTCAGCCGCTCCCGGGAGGTGGCCCGGGCCTATTTCCAGAGCATGATGGACATCAGGCACGGCTCACCCCAGGGCCGGCTGATGGACCATTATGCCACCGCCTTCGCCAACTGCCCCAAGCTGCCCGACCCCAACATCGGCACCTTCATTTTCGAGCAGGGCAGCCCCAGCAACAGCGTGGCCATAATTGTGAAGGGACGCGTGGAGGTGCTCCTGCACGATGAACAGGGCAACCTGCTTTCACGCTCCACCGCCGGCGACGGCGAGGTGGTGGGAGACTTCGATGTCCTGAGCGGGCAAAACCGCACGGCCTCCATGAAGTCCCTCAATAGAATTTCCTACATATCCGTGCCCTCCAATCTTTTCAAGGAGGCCATGGAAGCCATCGGAATCACCTATGACGGCGACTTCAAGGCCATGTTCAACCGCAGGATGCTGTTCCAACGGGTCCATCTGGCCACCCAGGATCTTTCCTCCCTGGTTCTGAACCGCATCGCCCGAAACTCGGAAAGCCGAACCGTGGAAAAAGGCGGGGAGCTGTTCAAAAAGGGCGCAAAGGATACCTGTTTTTATGTATCTACCGGTCCGGTGGAGGTTCTGATCGGCAAGAATAAGGAAGTGCTGCCCGGCCCGGCGCTTTTGGGGGAATGCGAGTTCCTGGGGCTGGCCTCTTCGGGAAAAACCGTACCCAGGAAGTTCACGGTACTGGCCAAAAAGAAGATGGAGGTGCTTTCGCTGGACTTCCAGGCGTTCACGGATGTCCCGGTGCTGGTGGACAACGTCCGCCGTCTGGTACGGGACCGCCGGCAGACTGTGTACAGCGACCTCCCGGAGATACTGCCCGGCCACGGATTATAGTTGCAGCCCAGTTCCAAGGGGGGGATAAAACGGACGGAGCACTGCGGGGAGCCTGTGGGAATACCGGCCCCGCGGAATAACCGCCCGGCGGGGCGCAAAGGAGAAAACGGGCCGGCCACCGGCCAGTTTACCATTCAGTATTCCTCCTCGTCCTCCACGGAAAAATCCTCATCATCCCCGTCATCATCATCCAGTTCATCGTCTTCATCATCATCAAAATCCACATCGTCCACCATGTCCTCGTCTTCGCTGCGGAACCGGTATGATGAATGATTATCGGAGATTTCCTCGAATAGATCCTTGTCGGGGGACTCCACCTCGCTGCCACACCTGCCGCAATACAACCGGCCATCCTCCAGGTGGATTTCCGAACTGGGTATGTCCTCCAGACACTCTTCGCAGTTGATAGTTTTAATTTTCATGCCTGCCTGCTTTCAAAAGGGCGTTATCTGCAAAAACTACTGCTGAGAACCGCCAAAATCAATGTTTTTATGGCCCCGGGCCAACCCGTCTCCTCCGCTCCGCAACCAAGTACAGGAGCGTCTTTTCCCTATGGTTTTCCTTTACTCCCCGCGGCGGGGTTTCATTCCGCCTTTTCTAGTAACTACTCCGTTTAAACGGCGGATAAAAGTCCCCGGGTCAAAAATTCCTGACACTCTCCCGAGGCTTTTCCAGAGTTTTTGTCGGTTGGGATAATACGGTTGTCATATCAACGGCAAGCCCTCGGCATTCAACCCGGGGGGAGCACCTTGAACAACACCAGCACGCCGGAAAAGGAGTAAATATTGGCCCGCCCCAACACGCTCCCTATTTCATAACCGCCAAACATACCCAGCAGGGGAAACTCACCCAGATGCTCATGAATGGCCCTGACGTCCACCCCGCCGCGGCCATACAGGGTCTGGCCCCGGGCCGAGCAGTTGAAATAGAACCAAAGTCCGGCA
>JAOUPZ010000010.1 GCA_029879595.1 Deltaproteobacteria bacterium
CCCCCTTCACGCCGGGTACTCTTCTCAAGAAAAATAGGCTTGAGAACGCATGGAAGGGAACCAGTAAAAAAGAAGAACAGAGCAAGAACCCCTAGCCGCCGTCAGGCGGCATCCCCCGAAACCCGACGCACCCCCCCTGCGTCGGGTTTTTATTTTCGTATACGCCGATCAGCAGGTGATTCGCAGCAGGTGATTCGCAGCAGGTGATTCGCAGCAGGTGATTCGCAGCAGGTAATTCGCAGCAGGTAATTCACAGGAAGGGCCTTGCCGGCAATCCCCCGGCTTGCCGGATGGGCAGCCGGGGAGAAATATCAGGGAAATATGCAAGGGGAAATTTCGCAGGCAGAGGCTGCAATGGCATCAGCCCGCTCAGTCGGGCAGGCTGATCTTGCCGAAGGAATACCGCCGGCCCTCGTCACCGCGCATCAGGGGTATGAAGCCCTCCCCGCAAAGGGACTCGTTGGCCAGCATGGCGAAAAGAACCGCCTCCTTGGCCTCCGCCGGCACACCCAGTTCATCCACATCATGGAACTTAGGCTCCGGCAGACGCTCCTTCAGCCAGCGCTTGATCATGGGGTTCTTCCAGCCGCCCCCCGAACCATACAGGTGGGTATTGGAAAGGGAGGGGAGTTCTCCGGACAGGGCATCTCCGATGGTCTCGGCGGTCAGCCTTGTCAACGTGGCGATGAAGTCCAGCGGGGAGAGAGCCAGGGTCTGAGCATGTTCCCAGGCTTCTCCCATATATGTGTCGCCGTAGGTCTCCGGTCCGGTGGACTTGGGATGACGGCGCTTGAAATACGGATCGCTCAACAGCCACTCCAGCAGGTCATTGCTGACTGTGCCCTGGCGGGCCAGCAGGCCGTCTTTATCATAGCCGTCCTCGTTTTCCGGAAACAGCATCCTCACGGCCCGGTCGATCAGCGAGTTGCCCGGCCCGGTGTCCCCGAAAACGCTCAGCACGCCCGCCCCCTTGGGGGGCAGCCAGGTGAAGTTGGCGATTCCCCCGATGTTCAGCAATATCCGCGGGGTGGCACCGGCAAATACCAGGGTTTCCGCATAGGGGGCAATGGGCGCCCCCTCTCCCCCGCCGGCTATCTCCTTCTGCCTGAAATCGCTCAGGGTGATGATTCCCGTCCTGACAGCGATCAGGTCGCCATCGCCTATCTGCATGGTGGCGTGGCGGGTATGGCTCTCCTTCTTCCATGATCCCGGAGCATGGTAAATGGTCTGGCCATGGGAGGCGATCACATCCACCTGCGATGTCGGAACGCCCCACTCCTCAAGGGATGCCAACACCCATGAGGCGTGCCTTTCCGCCAGCCAGGCGTTCAGGATGCATAAATCCCGCAGCACCACCACCTCCTGTGAAACAACCGAGCCGAGTTTCTCCCGGTCTTCGCGGGCATAGGGAATGGTCTTGGAGTTTAGGATTTCAAACTTGGTTTGAATCCCCGATCCACTTACCCTGCACAGCGCCAGATCAAGTCCGTCCATGGAGGTCCCCGACATCATCCCCAGTATAAAGCGCTCCTTCTTCTCAATCACGCGCAACAGGCGCAACATGCGGTTCTGCATGGTTCTGGTCTTTCCTTTAGTATCAAATAGCTTCGAATTATTTATTGTCCGGACCCGACAGAATAATTCGGGTTCGACTCTCAACCAACTCCAAAAACCTGACCACCGCTACCCGGATGGCCTTTCCCCAGGTTCAGGCAGGGCTCCCGGTTGATCCTATCTGACCGGGCAGGCGGAACTCGAAGTGCGGACACGACCGGCAATCCTCCCGGCCGTGCGCCCCACTCAGAAGTTCTGCTCAATCAACTTGCGGAGGGTTTGAATCTCCTCCTCCATTTCCCCCCTGATGTTGGCCTCCTGATAGGGGTCCTTGATCTTGCGTTCCAGCTTTTCCAGGCGTTCCCGGCACATGTCAAGCATCTGCTGGGAGATCTCCACCTCCCAGTGGTGCTCAGGGTCAGGAACCGTGACCATGGAAACCCCGCCGGAATGGCTTTGATAGCGCACCAGCCAGCCACCCTGCACCTTGACCCTCATCGTTTGCGGATCAAGCGCTTCCCACTCAAATTTTATTTTCATCCCGTGTACGGCAAAGGTTGAAAACTTCCGGCGGTTTCAGTTCCTTGAGCCTAGGCTTTTCCCGGCCCGGCGTTACCAGCCTGGACAAGGGTGACCCCGGAACATCCACCGCATTCATTCCCCCGAGTTTATCGGTGTAATACTAGCTCATATTTCCGGATATGTCATGAGTCTGCGGAAAAATGTGCGACCAGCCTTTCCAGCAGTCCGGTATGGCGGACAACCGGGCGGGCGTTATGCACCGCCAGCGACACGGCGCGCTTTGTTCCTATCAGAACAACCAGGCCCCGGCCCCTGGTGATGGCCGTATAGAGCAGGTTGCGCTGCAGCATGATGGCGTGATGGGTGGTCAGGGGGAGGATCACCGCGGGGTATTCGCTCCCCTGCGATTTGTGGACGGTGATGGCATAGCCCAGGGTCACATTGTCCATGCCCTTGCGGTCCATCCACACCCTGTTGCCCTCAAAATCGATGGCCAGCTGCCCGGACTCGCTGTTGTAGGCCACCACCTCGCCCATGTCGCCATTGAAGACCTCCTTCTCGTAATCGTTCCTGGTCTGCATGACCTTGTCCCCCACCCTGAAGCTCCGGCCGCCGATGATGGCCTCCTGGCCGTCCGGGTTCAGCCACTGGCGCAGCATCTGGTTCAGGTTGCGCGCCCCGGTAAGCCCCCTGTGCATGGGCGTTATCACCTGGACATCGTTTTTAGGCTCCAGGTTGAACCGGCGGGGAATGCGCTCCATGAGCATGGTGCGGATTTTTTCCACGATCCGCTCCGGTTCGGCCTCCTCGATGAAGTAAAAGTCGCTGAGTTCGTCGCCGGCAGGGCGGGAAAGGTCCGGCATCCGGCCCTTGCGGATGTTGTGGGCGTTGGCGGTGATGCGGCTCTGCTCCGACTGGCGGAAGATGGTCTCCAGCCGGGATACGGCAAAGGAGCCGGATTCGATCAGGTCCCCCAGGATCCTGCCGGGGCCCACCGAGGGCAGCTGATCCACATCCCCCACCAGGATCAGGCGGGCGTGGGTGGGGGTAGCCGCCAGCAGAGCCGCCAGCAGCAAGGTGTCTATCATGGAGCTTTCGTCCACGATGATCAGTTCCATCTCCAGCTGACAGTCCCTGTTACGGCGGAAGCCCACGGGGCTGGCCTCCAGCAGCCTGTGCAGGGTCGTGGCCTGCTGGCCGGTGGCCTCGCCCAGCCGCTTGGCCGCCTTGCCGGTGGGCGCGGCCAGAGCCACCTGGGGCATGGTGCCCGCCACCATCCCCAGGATGAACCTGATAATGGTGGTCTTGCCGGTGCCGGGCCCGCCGGTGATAACCAGGAGCTTGTGGCTCAGGGCATCCTCCACGGCCTGGCGCTGGGCCGCGCTGAGGCTTATACCCGTGGCTCCCTCCATGGCGGATACGGTCTCGGTTATCTCCTTGAAGCGGGTGAAGGCCGCTCCCCCCGCAATCCGGCCGAGGTCCTCGCTGATGGAGTCCTCCGCCTTGCGCATCCGGCCATACTGGACCAGGGGCGGGGCGTCGGGCTCGGCGAGGCGCTCCAGCAGGCTCAGCAGGCCATCACCCAGCAGGGTCTCCAGAGCCTTCTCCACCAGCTCCGGGGCCACCTGAAGCAGTTCGGCCGCGGACGACAGGAGCATGGTTCTGGGCAGGCCCGTATGCCCTTCCTGGGAGGCCTCGTCCAGGGCATGCATCACACCGGCCTCCACCCGGGCCGGGGACTCCATGGCCAGCCCCATGTTGCGGGCAATCTGGTCGGCGCTGCGGAATCCGATCCCCTGAATGTCCATAACCAGCCGGTAGGGATTGTTCTTGATGGTCTCCACGGCCATCACGCCATAGGCGCTGAATATCCGCTCGGCGAACAGCGGGGAGATTCCCACCGAGTGACAGAACACGATTATCTCGCGCTTGACACGGGTCTCGGCCCAGGATTCACGCAGTCCGGTGAGAACCTTGGCGGGAAACTTGGGCACTTCCAGCAGCTTCTCGGGGGTCTCGTCGATCACCCGGAAGGTATCCTTGCCGAAGATTTTCACGATGCGCTCGGCCAGCTTGGGGCCCACGCCGTGAATGTTGTGCTCCAGATACAGCGCGATGCCCTCCAGGGTGGCCGGCTCCAGCACCAGAAAGGACCTGACATGGAACTGTGTGCCATAGCTGGGATGCTCCTCCCAGTTGCCCCAGATCTTGATGCGCTCGCCCTTGCGCACACTGGGCAGGATTCCCCTGATGACGGCCTCCCCCCGGAAGCGCCCCCCCTCGTCCACCGACAGGCGCCCCACCAAAAACCCGTTTTCATCGTTGGAAAATGTTATGTGTTCCAGGTGCCCCGTGATGGCTTCCTGTTGCTCCGCATCGGGGGCATCCTGTTCGGGATAAGGGCTCACGCCTGTTCTCTGCTGGTGTTCAGGAGCCCACAGGGCTCCGGATGACTGACCGGGATTTTTCGCACTCTTGAAGATTACAGGGCAGGGCCTGCTGAGGCAATCGTCGCCGCCGGCACCGCATTGGCTTATCGCGCGCTTTGGGTTAGCGTGAAATAATATGCCGGTATAGATCAGGGCCGGCCCGCGAACTGAGTTTCAGCAGGTTTTTCAGAAAGAACTATCGGAATACTAGAGAATGGACCCATTTGTTGAGGAGATACTGGAGCTGGTGGGCACAGCCCTCCGGCAGGCCGGAGCGGCGGAACTGCCTGAGGGCCTGGCCCGGATGATAGAGCGCCCCCCCGACCCGGCCATGGGCGACTATGCCATGCCCTGCTTCACCCTGGCCAAGGCCCTGCGCAAGCCGCCGCCGGCCATATCCTCAGAGCTGGCCGCGGTTATCGGGGAAAGGCTGACCGGCTCCAGACTGCTGTCCGGGGTGGTGGCCGCCGGCCCCTACCTGAACTTCCGGGTGAACACCGCCGCCATGGCCGGGCTCACCGTACCCGCCATCCTGGACGGCTCGTACTTCGGGCGCAACCGGGAGCGACAGGGGGATGACACAACCGCTGAGAAGGTGATGGTGGAATACTCCCAGCCCAACACCCACAAGGCGTTCCATGTGGGACACATGCGCAACGTGGCCCTGGGGGACGCCCTGGTGCGCATCCTGGAATACGACGGGCGGCAGGTGGTGGCCGCCAACTATATCGGGGACGTGGGCACGCACATCGCACGCTGCCTGTGGTACTACGAGAACCACCGGGAAGAACTGCCCCCCCAATACCATGAGCCGCCGGGCGAGGAACACCCGGAGGAACGGGGCGAATGGCTGGGAATGCTCTACACGGCGGCGGTGCAGAAAATAACCGGCAGCGAGGAGCAGGTGCGGCTGCACTACGACCGCGAGGTAAGCCGGGTCCTGCAGGCCCTGGAATCACGCGAGGGCGAAGTATTCGCCCTGTGGGAGCAGACCAGAGCCTGGTCCCTGGAGGCGTTTGGTGAGATTTACCGCTGGCTGGGGGCGCGCTTTGATCATGTCTTCTACGAGTCGGATATGGACCGGCTGGGACGCCAGATGGTGGACGACGGGCTGGCAGCGGGAGTGTTCGTGCATTCCCAGGGCGCCGTGGGAACCGACATGGAGGAACACGGCCTGGGCTTCTTCCTGGTGCTCAAGGGCGACGGCACCACGCTGTATGCCACCAAGGATCTGGCCCTGGCCCGCATCAAGTTCGAGCAGTTCGGCATCGCCCGCTCCATATATGTGGTGGGTGCCGAGCAGAAGCTGCACTTCCGGCAGGTCTTCAAAAGCCTGGAACTGCTGGGATTCTCACAGGCCACGCTCTGCCACCATCTGGCCTACGGGCTGGTGGTGCTGCCGGAGGGCAAGATGAGCTCCCGCCAGGGCAACACCATCCCCTTCTCCCAGCTCAGACGGGAGGTGAACGACTATATCGAGACCAACTACATGTCGGCCCACCGCGAAGCGGGAATCGGAGAGGATGACGGCCTGTGGAGCGCGGAGGAGATTCAGGAGACCACCCGGCGCATCGCCGTGGCCGGCATCCGCTACGGCATGGTCAAGCAGGACCCCGCCCGGCAGATCGTATTCAACCTGGAGGACTGGCTGGTCAGCGAAGGGGACACGGGGACCTATCTTTGTTACGCCTACACGCGCATCCAGAGCGTGCTCAGGCAGGTGCAGCAGGCCCGGGGCGCCGAGCCTGATCCGGCGGCACCGCTGGAGGCCCTCACCCACGAGAATGAACGGGCGTTGATCAGCGATCTGCACGACTTCAACCGGGTGGCCCGCCGGGCGGCGGAAAATCTGGCCCCGCACCTGGTGGCCAATGCGGTGTTCCAGCTATGCAAGTCCTTCAGCCGGGCCTATGCCACCTGCCCGGTGCTGCGTGCGGAAACGGAGGAGTTGATGGCCGCGCGGCTGGCCCTGTTCGCCGCCACGGGCAGACTGCTGCTGGAAGGCCTGCGGATGCTGGGCATCGAGCCCCCGGAACGGATGTAGCCCGCCCGTCAGGCAGGCACTATCTTCTCGATCTGCCAGACCTCCTCGTCCGGGAGGGGGTTGAATGGCAGAACGCCGATTACCGTGCCCTTGATGGTATCGGCCAGCCGGATGAACTCCAGGTCGGCCTGCTTCAGTTCCTGGGGCAGCCGCTCCATCTGATAGAAGGTATGGCGGGCCCTCCGCAGCCGGTGCAGCGCCGGGTCGGCCGGCAGACCCAGCAGCGGGAACAGCCGGGTGCGGTTCACGAATTCATCGAAGAGTTCCCGGCGGAACAGGCGGTTGCCCGCCACCCCCAGCAGCCTCATCCGGGTCTGCATTTCGTGGCTTCCGATCAGCACGGCCCGCAACACCCTGTTGGCCACAAAAAAAGATTCCACCTCATCGGTAACCACCAGCAGGCCCTGGTCCACCCGCCGGAAGATCTGAAGGTGGCTGCCATCAAATCGCTCCTCGTTGATATCGAAGATAATCTGGTCGTAGCGTTTCCACAGGTTAAACACATCGAAGGTGAGAAAGGTCTCCTCCAGCACCGCCGCGTAGGAGCCCGCCAGCAGGGGCGAGGCACCCAGCTCCATCACATCCACATACTCAGACACGGAAAAGGCGAGGGCTTCCTGGGGAATCTCGTCATGGATAAAGTTGCAGGCGGCCAGCTCATCCATCAGGCAGGTCACGGGCTCTGTGGTCAGGGCCCGGTGCAGGTCCTGTTTCTGGTCACACCCCACCAGCAGCGTTTTCACGCCGATGCTGCCCAGCGCCATTGCCAGATGTGAGGCGATAAAGGTCTTGCCCGAGCCGCCCCTGCCCATGATGGCCGTGGTAACTGTCATTGTGGAGGTGCCTGTTGGGGTTGGGCGGCGGCCTCTGGGGCGGGGGGCGCCGTCTGTTCTGTGGTTTCGGCCGCTGGAGTTTCCGCCGCTGGAGTTTCCGCCGCTGGCGCTGCCTGGGTTGCGGCTTCCGGAGATGCTGCTTCCGGCACAGCTTCCGGCACAGTCTCAGCGGTGGCCGCAGCAGCCGGGGCCGGGCCGGTTACGGCTTCAGCCTCCTTTGAACCCGGTTTGGCCAGATCCTTTTCGAAATACCTTGCGTAGATGTTGCTCCGCTCGGCAAACCGGACACCATAAATGTTGGAGCGAAGCGAGGCCTGGTAATAGGCCACCTCCACCTTGCCCCGCCAGCCGTTGGTAATATGCTTTCCCAGTGTGATCACCACATCCTCCCCGGCCTTGAAGCGGGGCTTTCTGGCCGGCGGCCGCGAGCAGACCTGCCGAAAGTTGGACGTATCCCCGTGGCACATCCAGGTGGCTATCATCAAAACCGCGATTCTGTCCGCCCCGCCATGGGTGCGCTCGTACAGGTCCGCCGGCATGGATGTCAGCACACGGGCCGTCTTGCAGGGTTTCTGCTTTTTCAGCCGACACTCCACCAGGTCTATGATCTCGTGTTCATAGGCCCGGTATTCGGCGCGGGCCGGCGTGGAAAACAGCAACAGCACCCCCACGAATATCCCCAGCAGCGCCGCCAGCAGCCAGGCCTGCCTGCGGGTGAACAGGCAGCACCCATCCCGGCCGATTTCTCCCCGGCAGTCGTCTCCTTTACGCCCCGCAGAACAGGGAGCGCGGTACATGTCCGATCCTCCCATATTCATTGCCGTGCTCCCTGGAAGCTCGCCCCGTCAAATAGCGCCCCTTCCCGGAAGGCGTTGGTGAGAAAGGCCGCATCGAAGTTGGCCCCGGTGAAATTCCCCTCGATGAGAAAGGCCCGCGAGAGATTGGCCCCCTCCATGTCCGCCCCTTCGGCGTTCACCGACATGAGGGCCGCGCCCTCCAGATTGGACTTGGTAAACCGGACTCCGCGCAGATCGGCCGAAAAGAAGTTGGCTGACTTCAGGGGGCAGCCCCGCATGGAGGCACCCTGCAAGTTGGCGAGTGTGAAGTTGCAGCCCATCAGCACCGCCCGGTCCAGGTTGGCGCCCACGATGGTGGAGCCGGAAAAATCCGTCTTGGGAGCGTTCAGAAACTCCGCCCGCAGATCGGCGAAATCGCACAGAATAAAAAAGGACTCCTTCAACAGCGCCCTTTGCAATCTGGCACCGGAAAAATCGGAAACCTCGATATGCACATCGACGAAAAAAGAGTGGGACAGATTGGCGTCCCGGAACACCGCCTTTCTCATGGCGCTCTGGCCGATGCTGGCCTCCACCATGTAGGCCCCGCTGAAATCCACACCGGAGATAATGCACTCCTTGAGCAGGGACTCGCGCATCTTTACATCGCGCATACTGGCCCCGGTCAGGTTGCAGTTGCGGAAGATGGCGCCGTGCAGAATGGAGTCGTCAAACCGGGCGTGGCGGAGCTGGCATCTTTCGAACACCGCCCCCACCAGGCGGGAGCCCTCCAGACGGACGCCATCCAGGTCCTTGTTCACCAGGGCCTGCCCTGCCTGTATTTTTTCCTCCACTTCCTCGCGGGTCATGGTGGCCATGGTTCTGCTGCTCCTTGTACGCACGCCCCTTTTTCCGTCTGCGGGGCTGCACGGCAATGTGTTCGCGGCCGGAGCCGCCAGGGTTCATTATCCGTCGGACCGGCCCTCCAGGGCCTTTTTCATCATTTCCTCCTGGTACTTCGCTTTCTGCTGCTTAAACCTTTGCTGCTTGCTGGTTTTCAGGGCGACCCCGTAGGGCAGGGACTTGATGAGATTCTCCTCCGTGGTGAAGCCCTGGCTGCTCAGGGGTTCCACGATTTTATGCTTCACCGACTGGATGGACATCACCACCCCGGGATGCAACTCCTCCCCGCCCATGATCCATACTCCCTCGGGCTGGGGCTCCCCCATTTTCTCCTTGTAGTGGTGGTATTTCCTGCTCTGGTTGAGGATCTTCTCCACCACCTGCCGGCCAGAGGCCACCATCCGCTGATATTCCTCCAGGCGGGCCTTGTCCTGAATCTGCCCGGAGATGCGCTGCTTTTGCAGATACTGCAGATTCTTGCGGAGCTTTTCAAACACCACCAGGTTGTCATTGATCCGCTGGTCCAGCGCCTCGAAGCTCTTGAGCATATCCACGCCCGAGCCCACCTCCAGGATGGTCACCTCCTCGCTTACTCCCGAGCCCAGGATGGCGGCTGAGATCTCGGTGCCGGCCCTGATATTTCCTCCGGTGATGAAACCCTTGCTGGAACTGGTCACCTGCACCATCCCTTCCGCCTCCACCTTTGAATGCAGGATGTAGTCCCTGACCACCACGCTCCCCCCGGACAGGACCTCGCAATCGGAAAGGAACTTGGCGGTGACATTTCCTCCCGCGGTAATCTGGGCGTTCAGGGCTCCGCCGCCGATGGTAATATCACCCTTGCTGGTGAGAACAGCCTTGCCCACGGTCCCCCCCACCTCGATTCCCTTTTCGGCCTCCACCACATAGGCGTCCTCCACCTGGCCCCGCACGCGCACCACACCGTGGAACCTGATATTGCCCGATTCGGAATCCACGTTGTTCAGATCCAGCACGTTTTCCACGGATACCCGGGAGCCCACCCGGACCACATAGCCATCCTGCCTGGCGATGAGCTGCCGGCCATCCTCGCTGAGCTGGACGTTCCGCCCGATTTTGAGCCGGGCCTTCTTGGGAATCTTGGCCTTGAGCACCTTGCCGTCCACCGTGAACCCGTTTTCTCCCGGTGTGGGAACATGGATCCGGGCAATCACGGTGCCCTCGGTGACGTTCTTCACCGTGTTCAGTTCCCGGTAATCCACCGTGTTGTCCTCCACCATCTGGCCCACCTGGGCCTCCTCCAGGAACTCCAGCGTGCCGTCTTCGCCGTCCAGCTTGGGCTTGCCCTCGGCAATGAGCTTCCTCTGCACGCTTTGTTTTTCGGCCAGCAGTTTTTTGATGCTCTCGTAGAAGATGCCCTTGTTCACATGAACGCGCTCCAGGGCCTCCTTGATCATGTTGGGATGCAGGGACGCATCTCCCACATCCGGTGCAACGATGGTGATCCAGGCCTTCATCTTGTCCTCGGACACCTCCACCTCAACCTCGTAATCCAACGTGTCGCGCTGACTGAGGGGCTCGAAATCGTTGCTGGCCCGGCGGAAAATATCGAACAGCACCTCGTGCCGGAACTCGATCTGCCTGGACCGGAGAAATTTCTGGATATCGTTCAGGTTGGCTCTGAGTTTTCCCTCGGGCGGAGTTACGCGCAGCAGGACCTGCCTCCCCTTGAACTTCACCTCGAATAACGGTTTCTCATTCACCTGCAGGATATCCGGAACTTGATCAGGCCGTTTTCGTAATCGCCGCCCCCGCCGTGCCTTCTGAGGCGGCCTCTTTCAGAGCAAGCTATTGATAGCACAACTTTTAGTTAATGTTATTATTTAACGCCGTCGTCCGCCTTCTGACGCTGGGGGGGGGATGTTTTTTTTCTCCTGGATTTAGACGGCCCGGCAACCAGGGTTTCCACATCCCCGGCAGAAAGCAGCCGGGTCTGGCCCGGTTCCAGTTCGCCCAGGGTGACCTGCCCGATCTGGTAGCGCTTAATCTTCAGCACCCTGTTTCCAATGGAGGCAAAAGCCTTTTTGATATGGTGCTGGATTCCCTCGGTGAGCTTCACTTCCAGCCAGGTTTTGTCATTGATGACATGCAACACCCTGGCCCGGACGCCCTTTTTTCGCCTGCCGTCAAGAACCGGCCCTTCGGCAAGCTGGGCCAGGGCCTGGGGCGAAACCAGTCCCTTGACCTTGACCAGATACACCTTTTTGACCATGGCCGAGGGATGGGCCACCCGTTGGGCCAGATCGCCATCGTTGGTAAGCAGGATCAGGCCCTCGGCGTCATAATCCAGCCGTCCCACGGGAAATAGCCGGGCCTTGGTGCGGGGAAAGTGGTCGCGGATGGTGGGCCGTCCCCGGGGGTCATCCATGGTGGACACGCAGTTTTTCGGCTTGTAGAGCGCCCAGACCTCCGTGCGGGGTTTTTCCTCCAGGCGGACGGTGTTGCCGTCCACCTCCAGCAGGTCGCGTCCCGGTTCGAGCAGGGTTCCCAGGTCGGTCACCACCTCGCCGTTCAGGCGCACCCGGCCCTGGGTTATCATCTCATCGGCGCTTCTCCGGGAGGCCAGTCCGGCCCGGGCGATGGCCTTGTTGAGTCTGATCGTATTTGAACCGGCTTCTCGGGCGATCATTGCCTTGAGCCCTCCTCGGACTCCAGCAGTTTCAGGGCCTGCTCGGCGGCGGCCTGTTCGGCGGTCTTTTTCGACCGGCCATGGCCCCGGCCCAGTTCACGGCCCCTGAGAAACACCGCGGAGCCGAATTTCTTGTCGTGATCGGGCCCCTTTTCCTCAATTATGGAATAGCTGACCATGCATTTGAAATTGCGCTGGGCGTATTCCTGCAATTCGGTCTTGAAATCATTGAGCCGGGGCTCTCCCGGGGGAGGGGATATGAACCGGCCGAACAGGGTATCGATAACTTTTTCCACCTCTACGGTCCCCCCCCGGTTATCCCGGCGGCTGTCCAGATACACCGCAGCAAGGATGGCCTCCAGGGCATCGGACAGAATGGAGTCCTTTTCACGCCCCCCGGAAAGCTCCTCCCCGCGCCCGATGAGCAGGAAGCTCCCCAGCTCTACCGAGCGGGCAACCTCCGCCAGTCCGGTCTCGCTGACAATGCTGGCCCTGAGCTTGGAAAGATTCCCCTCCGCCAGATCAGGATTGATGTCCATCAGCCGCTCGCTGATCACGAAATCCAGCACCGCGTCGCCCAGGAACTCCAGGCGCTCGTTGTGTCCATCAGTCTCCTGGGGATACTCGTTGTAGTATGATTTATGAGTGAGGGCCCGCCTTAATAACGCCGTGTCTTCAAACCCGTAGTTAAGCTTTTTCTGGAGGACGCCAAGTTCCCGGTCCTCCAGGGATCTTTTAACCTGCCGCTCGTTCCTGGACTGTCTGCTCATGGGCAGGCAAATTCTGAGGGATTCTCAAGGTAAAGGTTGATCCTGCCCCCGGGTTGCTCTGCAGCAGCACCTTTCCCTGGTGGGCCTCAACAATCTCGTTCACTATCGCCAGGCCAACCCCCATGCCCCCTCCCATAAAGCCATCGCTGGAGGTATGATGCCCGTGGATGTCGCCAGCCTCATAAAACAACTGGAAGATCCGTTCCTGCTGCTCTTTGTTGATGCCCACCCCGTTATCCGCAAGACTTATCTCCAGAAACTCCCCGTTGACCAGCTTGGCGGAAATCTCTATGGAGCCTTTGTCGCGGGTGAACTTGATGGCGTTGAGCAGCAATTCCCGAATCACCTTCTTGAACTTATCACGATCAGCCAGCACGGACAATTGCTCGGGGATATTGCAGGTTAAATTATGGCCGCGTTTGGAAAGGGACAGGGAGAGTTCGCTCCGGATATCCTCCCAGAGCTTGAGCAGGTTGAACTTGGTGGGGTTGACCAGCACCCCGTTGGTGCGCATTTCCGTCAGGTCGTGCATCTGGGAGACTATATCGTTCAACTGGCCCGCGGAGCTGCTCAAAAGCTCAATCACCGGTTGCAGTTCGGCACCTGGGAATCCCCCGGTGCCCGGCCCAGCCTTGCCGGCGGCTCCCCGCTTCATTTCATCGCGCAGCAGCTCGGCCACCGAAAGGACCACGCCCACGGGCGTGCGTAATTCGTGGTTGGTGAGGGCGATGAACTTGGCCTTGATCTCGTTGAGCATCTGCAGGTCCTGATTCTGCTGGCGCAGGCGGATGTTTTCCTTGCGGGCCCCGATATGCTTCAGGCAATTGCTCAGCACCAGTTCCGCATGGCGGAAGTTGATGGGCTTCATCATGAATTCATAGACCCCCGCCTTCATGGTTTCCACCGCCATCTCAATGGAATTATGAGCGGTGACCACGATTATTTCCAGGTTGGGATAGGTCTGCTTGATGCGGCGGATGGGGGCTGCCGACTCACGGGCCGGTCCCAGCAGGTCGGTGATCAGCACATCGGGGGGGCGGCGGTTAATGTGGGCCAGGGCCTCACCCCAGGTGGCGACCGAGGAGTACCCGTGCCCCCACCTTTTCAAATGTCTCTCCCAGACCTTTCTGACCAGTGGTTCCTCCTCCACCAGCAGGATCTGTCCGAAATTCTGGGCCTGGATATTTTCCAGCGGGTTTTCCGTTCCGTTGCCTCCGGTATCCATTCTGTCCATATCCGTCCGTGTTCTTGGTCACGCCTTTAATTTAAGCCGAAACCAAAAGCCCTGTTCAATCCTTCCCGGAGAACAGTCGGCATTCTGAATAAGAACACCCTGGGGCTTATTACCTGTGTGGGCATCATCCTTGATACCCGGGTATATAAACGAACCTGTACCACTATAACTGCTAAAAAAACGCTACTGGTGAAGAAAAAAAGGAGAAATTATGGAGGATGAAGCTGGGAGTTGATCCGGGAGGAATGACTTCAGGATCGGGTGGATGGCGGCAGGAACCCCCTTCCTCGCCCGGAACCAGGCAGGCTCCGGTGGAAAGGGGGGTCTTGTATGACGCAGCCGGAACGGATCAGCCTTCCTTGCTTTCCAGGCTGAGCTTCAGCTTGCCACGCTTGTCGAAGCCGATGACCTTCACGGTGACGATGTCCCCCTCGCTGAGAACATCCTCCACCCGTTCCACCCGCTCTTCGGAAAGCTGTGAGATATGCACCAGGCCGTCTGTGCCCGGAATGAGTTCCACGAAGGCGCCAAAATCCATGATCTTCCTGACCGGGCCGGTGTACACATTGCCCACCTCGATTTCCTGGGTCAGTTCCTTCACGATATTGAGGGCTTCTTCCACCCCGGCGCTGTCGCGTCCGGAAATGGTCACGGTGCCGTCGTCCGAGACATCCACCCTGGCGCCGGTCTTTTCCACGATGCCCTTGATGATCCGGCCTCCGGGACCGATGATGTCCTTGATGCGCGATTCGCTGATCTTGTAGGCGACCAGCCGGGGGGCAAACTGGGAGAGCGACTTGCGGGCGGCCTTGATGGCCTTCTCCATCTCCTTGATGATGTGGAGCCGGCCGTCACGGGCCTGCTTGAGAGCCTGTTGCAGGATCTTCTTGTCGATGCCGCTGATCTTGATGTCCATCTGCAGGGCCGTGATGCCCTTTTTCGAACCGGCCACCTTGAAGTCCATGTCCCCCAGGTGATCCTCGTCACCCAGGATATCGCTGAGCACCACCGTCTTGGATTTCTCCTGGATCAGCCCCATGGCGATTCCCGCGACGTGTTCGCGTATTGGCACGCCGGCGTCCATCAGGGCCAGCGAGGCGCCGCACACCGAGGCCATGGAGGAGGAACCGTTGGATTCCAGGATTTCCGAGACCACCCGCAGGGTGTAGGGAAAGCTCTCCTTGGGGGGAAGAACGGCGGTAACGCCCTTTTCCGCCAGGAACCCGTGACCGATTTCACGCCGTCCCGGAGCCCTGAGAAACTGCACCTCCCCCACCGAGAATGGAGGGAAGTTGTAATGGAAGAGCAGTCCCTTGAAGTTCACGCCCTCCAGGTTGTCGATGAGCTGCTCATCCTCGCGGGAGCCCAGGGTGACAGCCACCAGGGCCTGGGTCTCACCCCTTGTGAAAAGGGCCGAGCCGTGGGTGCGGGGCAGCACGCCCACCTCGCAGGTGATATTGCGCACCTCGTCGGTCTTGCGGCCATCAACGCGGGCGCCCTTGCTCAGGATGCCGTCGCGCATGATGTGCTTTTTGTAGCTGGAGAAAGCCTCCTTGACCATGGTCAGCCGGGCGGAGTCGTCCTTCTCCTCGTTGTAGAACTTGGCGACTGTTTCCTCCTTTGCCTCGTCCAGGGCCTGGTAGCGCTCATGCTTTTCTTTTATTTTCAGCGCCTTTTCCAGCTTGGACTTGGAGAATTTCTCCACCTCGGCCACCAGTTTCTTGTCCACTTCCGGTTCCTTGACCTTGCGCTTGGCCTTGCCGACCTTCTTGGCCAGCTTCTCCTGGATGGCAATGACAGGTTGGATGGACTTGTGCCCGAACAGGATCGCCTCCAGGGCGTCATCCTCACTGATTTCCCTGGTTTCGCCCTCCACCATCAGAATCGCGTCCTTGGAGCCCGCCATGAAGATGTTCATGTCAGACTGCGCCAGTTCTGCCGGGGTGGGATTGGCGACCAGCCGGCCGTCCACACGCCCCACGCGCACTCCGGCGATGGGCCCCTGGAAGGGGATGTCGGACAGGGTCAGCGCAGCCGAGGCGCCGATCATGGCGGCGGCGGCCGAGTCATTCTCGTGATCCGTGCTGAGCACGGTGGCTATCACCTGGGTCTCGTAGGAAAATCCATCGGGGAACAGGGGCCGGATGGGCCGGTCGATGAAGCGGGAGATCAGGGTTTCTCCATCGGAGAGCCGTCCCTCGCGCCGCAGAAATCCGCCGGGAATGCGGCCGGCGGCGTAGTGTTTTTCCACATAGTGGACTGAAAGGGGGAGAAAACCCAGGTTGGGCCGCTCGTTCTTGTCGGCGGTGGCGGCCACCAGCACCATGGTGTCGCCATAGCGGACGACCACAGAGCCACCGGCCTGACGGGCCATGCGCCCTGTTTCGATACTGATATTACGTCCGCCCAGTTCTGCTGAAACGGTTTCCATGCTTGTTGCCTCCTGAACCGGCGGGGCGACCCGAAGCGGGGGCCTGGGCCTCCAGTTGGGGAATCGCTATTTTCCGGTTCCTAAGATTGGTATTGGAGGTGACGCCGTTGCAGCACTACAGGCCTTCAGGGACCCAAATCGGACCACCAGCGGACCGGCCCTGTCGCCTGGCGGCGAGGGCGTTCTTTGCTGGTTGTCCCATGTAAATCCCCAAAAATGCCCACTGCAATGACGGCACCCTTGGCGTGATCCGGCTTTCCCGGAAACAAATCCCGGATTCCCGGCCACAAAATATTTCCCCCCGGTGATACCCTCCCGGCATCTTGTTGCCGGGGAGTTGCGGCCCCGGGGGCGGGCCGACAGTTTTCTTTCCTGCCCCTCTGCGCCGGCTTTGAAAACCGGCGGCGGATGGTTCTGCCTATTGAAAAACCCAATGAAATGCCGCGCCCGTACATGACGGAGCGCGGAAACCGGCGGGGGATCAGCGGCGCAGGTCCAGCCTTTCGATCAGCTTGCGGTAGCGGTCGTGATCCTTGCTGTTCAGATAGTCCAGCAGCCTTCTGCGCTGGCTGACCATCTTGAGCAGTCCGCGGCGGGAGTGGTGATCCTTCTTGTGCACCTTGAAGTGCTCGGTAAGGTATTTGATCTTCTCGGAAAGCAGGGCCACCTGCACTTCAGGAGATCCGGTATCCCCGGCCGAGCGGGCATAGCTGCCGATGATTTCCTGCTTGACTTCTTGCGTCAACATTCTTCCTTCTGCTCCTCTGACAGAAACCTTTTGGGTCGTGACTGTTTGTTGTCTTTAATGACAATACATCCAAATACCACCGCCGGGAAACATCAAACCAGGGCGGCAGGTTCCAAAATAATAAATCAGCGCCGGTCCGGCCGGGAATCCCGAAGCATCCCTCAGGCCAGCACCTTTTCCGGCCTGAACTCCAGTCCGCCTCCTGGGAGGCTGTCCAGCCGGCCCACGGCCACCAGAGCCCCGTGAGTATCCAGCGCCATGGCCCTGGCCCCGGGGGTCATTCCTCCGTCCGCCGCTAGGGCGACGGCCCGTCCGTGCAGGATGTAATCCAGCTGCTGGCCGGCCACCTCCAATGGGCTGTATTCCCGCAAAAACCCCACCGGATTGAGGATAAACCCTAAGTCCGGCAAAGGGTCTTTCCGGTCCATGCTGCCGGCAAGCTCCTCTAATCTTTCCAGGGTAATGGATTTTTCTTCGGTAAACAAGTTTCCGCAATCCAGTCTCCTCAATGCCGTGACATGGGCTCCCACATCCAGCTCCTCCCCGATGTCATCGGCCAGGGTTCTGATATATGTTCCCGCCGAGACGGTTACCCTGAAACTGGCCTCGGGCAGTTCTATCTTTTCCGGCTCAATCAACCGGATATGCACTTTTTTCACCCGCCGCTGGACCTCCTTTCCCTGCCGGGCCAGCCGGTAGGAGGCCACTCCGTCCTGCTTGACGGCGGAAAAGGGCGGGGCCGACTGTTCCCTGAAACCGGCAAACCCCCGGATGGCCTGTTCCACCCGCTCCGGCGTCAGTCCCTCCAGCGGCCTTTGCCGGGTCACCCGGCCCTCCGAGTCGAATGTGTCCGTGCTTTCACCCAGCCTGATCGTGGCCCGGTAGGTTTTTTCCAATCCCTCGAACAGGGGAATGAGCCGGGTGGCCTTGCCGGTAAAAATTGGCAGCACCCCGGTAGCCAGTGGGTCCAGGGTTCCCAGGAACCCGATCTTTCCCCCTTTTCGCCTGCCCAGGCCCAGCAGCCACCCCACCCGGCCCATGACCCTGTTGGACGTCCATCCCCCCGGCTTGTCCAGCACGATGACGCCGTGAAGGGATCGTTCATTCATCGGGAGTGGAAACCTTTTTGAGCAGAATATCCATCTCCTGGGCGTAGTCAAACCCGGGATCATAATGAAAGGACAGCCGCGGGGTCTTGCGTGCTTTTATGCTGCGCGCCAGTGATTGAGAGAGAAACCCGGAGGCCTTGTTGAGCAGCCCTGCCAGTTCCTCAGGGTCCTGGCCCTGCCGGTAGGAAGAGAACTCCACCCGGGCGATTGACATATCCTTGGACAGCTTGACTGCGGTGATGGTGACCGTGGCCAGCCGGGGGTCTGAAACTTCCCTGGCCAGCAGCAGGCCCAGTTTTTTCCGAATTTCCTCCCCCAGGTGATCCTTCCTTCGTCCGGACATCTTTGTGCTCAACCCGTGGATCTTCCGCCACGCGCCAGCGTGGGCGTGATTTCGGTCTTAACCACCGCCTCAATGAAATCGCCTTCCTTGATGTCGGAAAAATTGTTCACCATGCAGCCGAATTCCTGACCGGCCTGGATCTGGTCCACATCGTCCTTGAAGCGCCTCAGGGAGGCCAGTGTGCCGCTGTGGATGAGGACGTTATCCCGGTAGAGGCGGATCTGATGTGTTTTTTCCAGCTTGCCCTCGTTGAGTATTCCCCCGGCTATGCGGCCGGCCTTGGAGGATGAGAACACGCTCTTGATTTCTCCCTGCCCCACCACCTCTTCGCGGATCACCGGCTTGAGCATCCCTTCCAGGGCCGAGTGAATATCGTTGATGAGATCGTAGATCACCGTATAGGTCTTCACATCCACGCCATCGTTTCGGGCCAGTTCGGAGGCCTTGGCTTCCGGGCGGACGTTGAATCCAATC
>JAOUPZ010000193.1 GCA_029879595.1 Deltaproteobacteria bacterium
GGGGAGGAGGGGGCAGAACGGATAACAATGAGGCCGGAGGCAATGGAGGTTCCGGCAAAATCATTCTGATTTACTGAATAGAAAGGGACACGAGATTCCGGGGGCTGCAACCCCCGAAAAGACCGGCTAGAACCCGGCCACGGTATGGAAACCGCCTCGCATCCCCGTCAACGTGCAAGACTACAAATGCGGCTCATGCCGCGCTTTATTGTTTAAAGCAACTCCGGCGACTATACAAGGCCTGCTGGAAATCAAGTGCCGCCGTTGTGGCACTATAAATCATTTGAGGCCAACCGAGCCCACACCAGAACGCCCACGAGCGTCCAAAATAAAGGACGCCCGTGGAACAAATTGTACCAGTCCCATACCAAGGGAATGATGCCCGTGGTTTGATCTTTGAAAATCGAGACGAAGAAAAGAAGCCCTGCGGGTATGGTAATGATGCCTTCAATACCCAGGTAATTCCCCGCAGGGCGGCGGTAGATATGATAAAGACAAACCATTACTCAAAGACCATCGTGAATAATTCCACACTTCATCTGGGGGTGTTCATCGAGGGCCGGTGGGTTGGCACCTTGCAGTTCGGCTACCTGAAGAATCCCCGGACAATGGGGCGGATAGTGGCCGGAACAGAAGTGGATGAGTACCTGGAGCTAAACCGTATGTGGCTTGATGACGCAGCGCCGCGCAACTCGGAAAGCCGAGCTATCTCCCACGCCATCCGGTTGATCAAGGTGATCCGCCCCCGGGTGAAATGGATTCAGTCCTTTGCGGATGAGAGGTGCGGGCGGTGGGGTGTGGTTTACCAGGCCGCGAATTTCTTATACTGCGGAAGCCATGTTTCCAGGTTCTATGAATTGGATGGTGCTTTCTACCATGAACAACAGATGACCGTGAAAGACCCCAAGTATCTAAACCCGGGGACAAGGGCCAGGCACCTTCAAGACAATAGAGAACGCGCTATCAAAAGAAGTTGCCGCCAGTTCCGCTACCTTTATTTCATTGATAAGGGGGTGCTTCCGAATTTGGGGTTTAAGGTGCAACCCTACCCCAAGCCACCGGATTACAATAGGGAGGAAGCGCTGGAAAGGATAAGTGCCAAATGAATCCCGGATCGGTGCCAAATTACGCGCCGGGTTACATATGGGCGGAAGTATTGGCAACAGGGTGGCAACAGGCAGGCAACAACGAAAAAGCCCTTCCCGGCGGAACCGAAAAGGGCTGTCAAACTATCTGATATATAAAACATAACCCAAGTAGCAGGAGGGAGACTTGAACTCCCGACCTCGCGATTATGAATCGCGCGCTCTAACCAGCTGAGCTACCCTGCCAGATCAGCCCGCCAGGAAAGGATATGGCGGGCTGAAAAGAAAATTATGTCAAGGGGCCAAAGAGGTGTCAATCATGGATGTGATCAGGCAGAGCCAAAATGCCATGAAAGGAATGCCGGTTCAAGTCCGGTGTGCCGGGAAAGGCCCAAAAGCGGGCTTCCGGGTTCAGCAAGCCGATGAAAATGTGTGGATCAAAAATTTATAGTGTTGATTCGTTTGATTTTCCCGTGAAGTGTTGATATATAGGAATTCTGCTGAAAAGAAGCCCAGGAAAAGCTAGGCGGCCGGGACCCGTAAGGGAGCACAAGGCCGTATATTCTGATTCGTGGGGCTTAAATAAAAGGAAACCAGAAAAAGGGACAAGGGACCTGCTGCCGGAGCGAAAGAGCGTGAACAAGTCACAACTGATAGATAAGCTAGCCGTTGTAACCAACCAGACCAACAAGGTAGCCGAAGGGTCCGTGAATATTTTCTTCGGAAACATCAAACAGGCCCTGTCCAGTGGCGACAAGGTTGAGATCAGGGGATTCGGAAGTTTCTTCCTGAAGAAGTACGAGTCCTACATGGGCCGAAACCCCAAAACCGGAGCCAAGGTTCTTGTTCCCAAGAAGAACCTGCCCTTTTTTCGGGCCGGGAAAGACCTGCGCGAGAAAGTAAACGAATAACGGCTTCCGTCGGTAGATGCTGTCTGGCTGGGCAAGGGGGATGTCCGCCCGGTACCGGCAGGTCAATCGGTTTTCAAGTCCACTTCAAAACAAAATTCTGCTAAACGCCCGGCGGCATCGTCAGTCCTGACCTGGGCTAATCATGCTAAAGCGCCAGTCTGGCCATGGTCTCCAGGGTGAGTTCATCCTTCAGGGGGACATTCAGCACCAGGTTGGGTATTTTCCTCCAGGGCTCCAGCCGTTCCGCTATGCGTTCCGGGGGGCCACAAAGCGCAACCTCATCAACCAGTTCATCGGGCACAGCCATCATGGCTTCGGCCTTTTTACCCTGCAGAAACAGGCTTTGTATTTTATCAGCGGCCTCTTCATAGCCATACCTGCGCACAAGATTGTTGTAAAAGTTCCTGCCGGGGACGCCCATGCCCCCGATATACAGCGCCAGAAGCGGTTTCACCGCGTTCCGGCAGGCCTGAACATCCTCCCCGACTTCCACCATCCCCAGTGGGGCGATAACAAAATCAGCGGATTTGTCGGCTGAGGAAGACCTTGCGAATCCGGCGGCAAGTTCTTTTTCGAACAACTCGAAGCGGTAAGGGGAAAGGATGAAGGGAAACCAGCCATCGGCTATTTCCGCGCAGAGCTGGATGTTTTTGGGCCCAATGGCGGCCAGGTATATGGGCAGGTCGGCCCGGCCGTGAATGATGCTTTTCAGGGGTTTCCCCATGCCTGATGCCTCCGGGCCCTGGCAGGGGATGTTGTAATATTCCCCCTGGTAGGCCAGGGGCTCCTCCCTGGCGAAGATACGGCGCAGTATATCCACATACTCTCTTGTCCGGCGCAGCGGCTTGCCGTACGGCAGACCATGCCAGCCTTCCACGACCTGCGGTCCGGAGGCCCCCAGCCCAAGGATCATCCTTCCGCCGGAAAGCTGGTCCAGGGTCATGGCGGTCATGGCCGTGTTGGCCGGTGTTCTTCCTGGTATCTGCATGATCGCGGTGCCCAGCCTGATGCGTGTGGTGTGGGCGCCTGCCCAGGCCAGCGGGGTGACGGCGTCGGAGCCATAGGCCTCTGAAGTCCAGACCGCCCAGTATCCCAGGTCTTCCGCTTTGCGTATCAGGTTTAGATCGAGCTCTATCCGAGGCCCCGAGTATCCGATTGTAAGTCCCAGCTTCATGTTGATTCCCGGAAGGTTTGTGTGCCCGACTATGGTCCTTTGGGCGGTCCCGGCTTGCTATTTCCGGGTGGCTTAAACGATAATACCGAAAACAAGGTCCTGGCCAACCAAAGAATAGCATAATCAGATCCGCAGCGGGGAGCACCCCAGATAAACATCCGGGATGGTGAGCCAGGCATCGGCAGGAAGCGCAGCTTATCACGAACGGACAGCCGGCAACCGCCATGAGCATATCCAAAGAAACCGTACATTCAGCACAGCATTGGTTCGATCAGGGCATTGAACGCATATCCGGGGGGCGGTTCAACCTGGGCCTGGGTCTGCTTGACAGGGCCATTGCCGTTTTTTCGGAAACCAACGATGTCAAACGTCTCACCCTGGCCCGCCACCACAAGATGTACGCATATCTTCTGGACAAACGGCCCGAGGAGGCAGAGAGCCTGTTTGTGGAGGTGATGGACGGTTATTCCTTCATGGATGATTCCTACGGTCAGGCGCTCTCCCTGACTCATCTGGGAGAGTGCCAGGCTGTTCAGGATCATCTGGCCGGGGCGGTCAGGCATCTCAACCTGGCCCGGATAATCGCCGAGACCCACAGCCTGTTTCCAGTACTGACATATGTATTTCAGCGGCTGGGCCTTCTGTTCAAGGACCGTGACAACCATGTGCAGGCCCTGCGGATGTTTGAACTGGCCGAGATGCTTTCCGGGACCCAGGGGCGGCAGAACCTGTTTTGCCGCTATCGGCATCAGCGCGCGGAGATTCTGGTGGAACTGGGTGAATCAGGGCGGGCGTTTGCGCTTCTTGAGGACGTCCAGACCCGGCTGATAAACAGCAAGTCCTATCAGGAGGCGATAAACCCCTTGTCCCTGCTGCGTGCGATATATGAGGAAATGGGGATGCAGGAGGACCTGGAACGGATAATGACCCTGATGCACCTGTGCGGCCAGCATATCCTCCAGGAGGAAGGGGGCCGCAATCTGCAGTTTTCGGACTCCCCCCCCATCGGGGGGCATTCCTGAACCGCACCTTCCGGTGCTCAGACCCCGCTGGCCATCCTCTGTGCCGGTACGGGGAAGAACAGGCTGAAGCTTGTTCCCCGGCCTTCCTGGCTGTGTACCATAATCCGTCCATTGTGCGTTTCCATGATCCTGCGGACCATGAACAGCCCCAGACCGGTTCCCGTGTCCTTGTCCTTGGTGGTAAAAAACGGGTCGAAGACCCTTCTCAGCACTTCCGGGTTGATGCCCGTGCCGGTGTCACTGATGCTGATCCGCAGAAACTCGCCGGAAAAGGGGGCGCCAAAGACGTCCGTTTCTTCAACCTCCGCCATGTGTTCCGCGTCCAGGTGAATATCACCGCCGTGGGGCATGGCATGGGTTGCGTTGATGACAATATTCAGTATGGCCATGGTGACCTGATTGGAGTCCAGCATCAGCATGGGCAGTGAGGGGGGCACATTCCTGTGGAACCCGATGTGCCTTTTGAACATGGGCTGAGCCAGCTTGGCAACCTCGGAAAACACCCTGTCCACCGGGGCGAGCACTTTTTTGGCTCCTTCTCCCCTGGTGACGGCGAGCATGCGGCGCACCAGGTCCCTGGCGTGCAGAGTGGAGTCGATTATTCCCTTCAGGTACCGCTGCAGATCCCCGGTGGAAATGGTGTCCTTGTCCCGGATAAGTTCTGCGAACCCCATGATGGGAGTGAGGGTGTTGTTGAGGTCGTGGGCTATCCCGCCGGCAAGAAGCCCCATCGATTCCAGATTGTTGTCAATGGCCTTGTTGTATCCATGTCCTTCCAGGGCGGTGAGGTCTCTTTGTACCGAGATGTGGTGGGTGACCAGCCCCTCCTCGTTGCGGCAGCGGAAGATGCTTGAGGCCACGCGAAAAACCGAGCCGTCCTTGGCCTTGTTGTAAAGCGAGCCGTTCCATATCTGGTTGATATCAAGCTCCATCTGTATCTGCTTGCGCTGGGCCTCTGTCTGCCTCACTCCCGAGTAGTTGAACAATCCCCGGCCAATTACTTCCTCTCTGTCGAAGCCTGATCTTTTCTCAAATGAAAGATTGACGTAGATGACCCTGTAGGCCAGATCGGTAACCAGCACAATTTCCGGCTTGTCTTCGAATATGGAGGCCAGATTGGTGATCAGCGGAATCGCCACCCCAAAATCCATTTCACTTTGGCTCATCATCTTTTTTTCCTGTTCCGATAATATTCGTTGAACTGCATAAATGTTTTTGGCCCTGCTGGTGCGGGGTGTCTTTCGGACCCCGAAAGAAATTGCTGCCCGGCCCGCTCAGGCGGTGCCAGCTGTTCCGTTGCCGGAACAGCCGACTGGCCTACAGTCTGCTAGTTCAGCACGCTTTCCTGCGTTTTTTCCCCGGAGACCTTTTGGGCGATCCGCTTCAGGCTTTCCACCTTGTCGCGGCTGAGAACCGAGTCAATGTCCAGCAGGATTTTCACCTGGTCATTCACAACACCCACGCACTTGATGAAGTCTTCCTGGCAGCTGAGGCCGAAACTCGGCTTGGGCTGGATGGAAGAGGAAGGAACATCCAGAACCTCGGCCACCTCGTCAACCACCATGCCCACCTTGACGGTGCGGTTCTGGCCGGCCAGTTCCACCACGATGATGCAGGTCTTTTCAGTGTCCTGCTGGGTGTTCATGCCAAAGCGCATCCGGAGGTCGATGGTAGGGACGATCACGCCGCGGAGATTTACCACGCCGCGCACATACTCGTAGGTCATGGGAAGCTTTGTTATATCCATCATTCCCACGATTTCCTGAACCCGCAGAATCTCAATGCCGAACTCCTCATTGCCCATTTTGAAGGTCAGGTACTTGCCGCCGAAGAGGGCGAGATTCTCAATTTCTGTGTTTATATGTTCAGTCATTAATTTCGCTCTGTAGTAAATATCCTGGGTTCATGATTTAGGGATTGCGGCCTTTGGCCTTCGCCGCACCCTTCTCGCGTTC
>JAOUPZ010000194.1 GCA_029879595.1 Deltaproteobacteria bacterium
CACCTTTATCCGGGTGTGACGGAAACCCTGGAACACTTCGGCGACAGGCCCCTGGCCGTGATCACCAACAAGGGGCAGGCCTTCTCGGAAAGAATCCTGGCCGGGCTGGGCATCCTGGACCGGTTCCGGATGGTGCTGGGAGGGGACTCCCTGCCCCGCCGAAAACCGGACCCCCTGCCGCTGCTCACGGCCCTGGCAGAAATACAGGTTCCCCCACAAAGCGCGGTGATGGTTGGCGATGGCGTGCATGATGTGCGGGCGGGACGGGCGGCGGGGGTCGTCACGGTCTCCCTGACCAGCGGTGTGGGAACCCGCCGGGAACTGGCCGCGCTGGGGCCGGACCATATTATCGGGCGGCTGGCTGAACTCCGGGACCTGTTCAGCTGAGCATCCGGGCCTTCCTTCCGGTTAGACTTCGGTCAGCACCTTTATTCCGGGCAGTTCCCGGCCCTCCAGATACTCCAGCGAAGCCCCTCCTCCCGTGCAGACATGACTGATCTTCTTGCTGAGCCCGGCCATGTTCAGGGCCGCCGCCGAGTCACCGCCGCCCACGATGCTCACGGCCCTGGAATCGGCCAGTGTGCGGGCGATGGCAAAGGTGCCGGAACGGAACTCGGATTTCTCGAACATCCCCATGGGGCCGTTCCAAAGCACCGTCTTGGCTCTCCGCAGGGAGTTGGAATAGGCCATCTCGGTTACCGGCCCGATATCCAGGCCGATCATTCCATCGGGAATGTCCACGTCGCAGACCTGCACCTGGTTGCTGTCCATGGCGGGAGCCACCCGGTGATCCAATGGAGTGAGCAGGGTCTTGCCCAGCAGGGGCGCCTTTTCCAGCAGTTCCCGGGCCAGTGCAACGCTGTCCTTTTCCACCAGGGAGGCCCCTGTTTTCCGTCCCATGGCGTGCAGAAACGTGTAGGCCATGGCTCCCCCGATCAGCACCGTATCGGATTTTTCCAGCAGGTTGGTTATGATGCCGATCTTGTCGCTGACCTTGGCTCCGCCCAGTACGGCCACCAGGGGACGGCCCGGCTTGTTGCGTATCTTTTCCAGGAATTCCAGCTCGGTGGCCATCAGCTTGCCGCAGGCGACCTGGCTGAACAGCCGGGGAGCGCCCTCGGTTGAGGAGTGGGCCCGGTGGGCGGTGCCGAAGGCATCGAACACGAATACCTCGCCCAGCCCGGCGAACTCACGGGAGAGTTCCGGGTCGTTCTTTTCCTCGCCGGGGTGAAACCGTACGTTTTCCAAAAGCAGTATCCCGCCCGGAACAAGCTCCTGCACGGCCTTACGCACCTCCGGCCCCGACACTTGCGGACAGAACCCAACCGGGCGGTCCAGCAGTTCGGCCAGCTTGCGGGCCACCGGCTCCAGGGACAGTTCCGGCACAGCCTTCCCCTTGGGTCTCCCCAGGTGGGACAGCAGCACTATTCTGGCCTGCTTGTTGATGAGGGTCTCAATGGTGGGAATGGTGGCCATGATCCTGGTGTCATCAGCCACCCGACCGCCTTCCAGGGGGACATTGAAGTCTACGCGCACCAGTACTCTCCTGTTTTTTACCTCAAGCTGGTCCACGGAAAGTTTCGGCATCCTGATCCTTTTCTGTCTCTGTTAATCCACGGCGCAGCGTTATCCAAGGGCCCGGTGATTTTCACGGTGTTGCTAACAGTGATTTTCACAGTGCTGCTCACAGTGCTGCTCACAGTGAATCTCACATATCTACACAGTGTTGCTCAAAGTGATCTTCAAAGAGATACACACCGTGCTGCTCACGGTGCTGCTCACGGTGCTGCTCACGGTGATACTCACGGTGATACTCACAGTGTTTCCCGGCTGCGATACCCGCGCAAAACGAAAGTTTTTCACATATTACCGGTGCAGCCAAGTGATTAACAGCACAAAATTCCCACCCCCGGCAGGAGAGATTTTGCCGGAAGGAGTCTGCACAGAACAAGCGGAAAGCGCTTACTCCCTCCCTCTCAGAAACCGACTCCGATATTGGCCAGCCATTTGGCCCCCACATCGGTGTACAGCAGCTGGAAATAGAAGTTCTGGTCACCATCAAGTTCCACTCCGGCCCTTCCGGAGAACTTGTCTTCCTGCCAGGTGTCATGGAGATAGTCCATCTCGCCGATGATCTGGATGGTGGGATAGGCCTGTATCTTCACGCCACCGCTGAAATAACGGTTGTCCAGGTACAGGTTGAACAGAAATCCTCCCCACTGTTCCAGCGGAAACAGCTCTATGGTCACCACCCCGAACAGCGAGGACGGCCGGTCGTCAATGCGCCAGGGGGCCTCCTCATCCTCGCTGACATAACGGCCCAGCGCACCCAGCGCCATATAGGTGCGAAACTCGTCCAGGTTCAGCAGGCGGAACTTGGCCCGGAGCTGCCCGTGATCGAACTCATGCTCCGGCTCAAGGGAGTAGTGCACGTCCCCCAGCACCTGCAGGTTCCGCCACTGGATACCGTAGCGTACATTGTACAGGTAGATGACCGGCTCCTTGATATCCGTCAACTCCAGGGAGGTATGGATAATATTGGTGCTGGGCTGGTCAAATGCGGTGGGAAAAGAAGCCACGCCGGCCATGTTCAGGCTCTGTTCCAGCTCGTAGCCCCGGACCCCGCCCGGAACAAGAACCAGCAGCGCCAGCGCCAGCACGGCTCCCGGTAAAAATCTGCGCAACACTCTTTCGGAGGTTCTGCCATCCATTGCCATTTTCTCCGTTTAAATTTTCCTGGCCATCCTTGTCGCTACTTTTGGGGCTTTTGCCTCTTTGCCCCGTTGATGGCCCGGCCTCAGCCCTTGAAGAGCTGAAACAACGCGGCCACCATGTTCAAGGTGAAGTAATCATCCGTTTTTGAGGCCAGGCTGGAAGCCGAGGACAGCTCGCGGCTGGCCTGCAGTGTATCCCCCCTGTCCATGGCCATGGCGGCCTGGTGCAGGTGGATTCTGGCGATTCCCTCCAGGTCCTGGTCCATCCTGTAGAACTCCAGCGCTTTCTTCCAGAACTCATCGGCCCGGCCCCATTCCCTGTCCAGCCGGAAAACCTCGCCCAGGTTTTCCATGGCCATGGCATAGGCCCCGTTGGGCAGCTTGTCGTCCTCCAGGATGTTTTCCAGAATCGCCTTGGCCTTGTCCCTTTCTCCGGAGAACATGGCCGCCACGGCGTACATCAGCTGGGCCTGGTAGCGGGAAAACCCGCTTTTGTCGTTGCCGCTCATGGTAGCCAGACTCAGCTCAAGCTGCTCCATGGCCTGGGTATAATTCCGGTCGCTGAGGTGGAAGAATCCCAACAGTGCCCTGGCCCCGGTTTCCCAGCCCGCATCGCCTGGCTCGGCCTGGCTGAAGATCTGGTTGAGGTACACCACCCCCTGCGCCGCCAGCCCACGATTGAAGAACAGCTGTTCGCCGGGTGATTCCAGGAAGGGCTCTCCGGGGCGTACCCGGGGCGAAAAGGCCTGGATGATGTGCAACTGAGCCAAAAGATAGCGGTCCTCGTTGGTCTTGCGGGACTTCATCTTAAGCAGTCTCAGATCGCGGTCCATTTTCTCGCGCTGATCCTTGGAGAAATCCAGCCGCCCCCCCAGGCTGTTTATCACGCTAAGGGATTTAATGATGGGCGTATGCAGCGACTCGTATATTCGGGGAGGATTGGGCAGCGAGGCGTCCAAATAGCGGTTCATGCTGGACATGCCCAGGAAGTGAGGAACCATCATCACCATGAAAAACAGCCCGAACAGCATGTCCCAGCGCCTCATGCGGTCATCCACTCCAAACAGGATTCTCTGCAGGCGGGTGGGAATCCTCGAGAGCCTCAAACCGATGAAGTATATGCCTTCATATTCGAAGATGTCCTTTCCCTGCACCTGCCCCATCCACCAGTATTCGGGGAAGAACAGGCGGGCCAGAAACAGGCTGATGAAAAACGTCGCCAGCATCACCAGACCACCCGAAGCCAGATATATCATCAGGTCGACAAACTGGGCCGATTCGCGTTTCATGATAACCAGTGCCGGCAGCCCCAGTCCCACGACCAGCAGCACCAGATAGATCAACAATAAAATCGGTTTAAAGCGCATGGGCCTCCTCTTTATTTTCTGGCGTGACGGGCTTTCTGGCAGCGAAACTCACCCGGTACGGCGGTTCCACGCTTTCCTCGCTGACCAGATATTCCCATCCTGAAAAGAGCGCCTCCATCTCCTCCTGACTGCTTGTCCAATCGGGATCAAGGTTTTCCCTTACCTCCAGCTGACGCTTTGAAAACCCTTGGTACAGGAACATACCCCCGGGGGAAATTATCCCGGGTATCATTTTGAAAAAGTCCCAGTCCGTGAACCCGAAGGCGCAGACCAGATCCAACCCGTTCCGGGGCCAGGCAAGGTTTTTCACATCGGCCTTGACCCAGCGGATATTGGAGTGCTTTTTCCAGATCCGGCTGGCAATGCCAACGGCGGCATCGGATAGATCGACCGCGTAAATGATTTCGTAGCGGTCAACCAGAGCCGCGAGGCCCCGCCCCATTCCGCAGGCGGCGTCCAGCATCGTGCGCCCCCTGAGAAGGGGCAGCAGTCTGACCACCAGCGGGTTGGGTTCAATCCGTCCCGCGTCTTCCGGAACATCTTCCTCTTTCCACCGGCGGTTCCACTTTTCCCTTACATCGGTTAAAGTCATCTGGAACCATGCGGAGTGTGACTCGCCTTATTTTTTTCTAACACGGCATCATGGATGATACCACTGCCCAATTCAATTCCGCTCACCGGGCCGACCCGCAGGAAATATCCCTGCGCCCTCCAACATTACAACAGTATGTCGGTCAGGTCGAGATCAAATCCAACCTGCAGGTTTTTATAGAGGCGGCGCGAAACCGCGGCCAGCCGCTGGACCATGTCCTGCTGAGTGGCCCGCCCGGGCTGGGCAAGACCACCCTGGCCTACATCCTCAGCCGGGAGATGGGGGTGGGCATCCAGAGCACATCCGGCCCGGTGATGGAACGCCAGGGCGATCTGGCGGCAGTGCTGACCAACCTGAATCCCGGCGAGATACTGTTCATTGACGAGATTCACCGGATGAACCGCTCGGTGGAGGAAGTGCTGTATTCGGCCATGGAGGATTTCAAGCTGGATATCGTGGTTGGCCAGGGCCCCATGGCCCGCACCGTCAAGATAGACCTGCCGGCCTTCACCCTGGTGGGGGCCACCACCCGCACCGGTCTTTTGAGCTCCCCCCTGCGGGAACGCTTTGGCATCCCACTGCGCCTGGGCTACTACTCCCCCGGGGAGTTGCAGCAGATAGTCCTGCGCTCGGCGGATATACTGGGCCTGGACATTGCGGCGGAAGCCGCCCTGGCCCTGGCGGAACGCTGCCGGGGCACGCCCCGGGTAGCCAACAGGCTGCTGAGGAGAATCCGCGACTTCGCCGAACAGGAGGGGCGGGGTCCCATCACCAAGGCCATCGTCGTCTCCAGCCTGGAGCGGCTGGGGGTGGACTCGGGTGGGTTGGAGGGCTTCCACCTGGAGATACTGCGCACCATCATCCACCAGTTCTCCGGCGGGCCGGTGGGGCTGAGCACGCTTACCGCGGCCCTGAGCGAACCGCGCGACACCCTGGAGGAGGTCTACGAGCCGTTCCTGATCCAGCAGGGCTACCTGCACAAGACGCCGCGGGGCAGGGTGGCCACCCCCAAGGCTTTCGCCCACCTGGGAGTCACTCAGCCGGAAGGCACACAACTGGGGCTGCTTGCCGAATAGCACCCCGGGAAGCCGTGGCAGAGCCGAGGAGGCTCAGGCCATCTGAATCAGCAGACTCAACACCAGCTTCTCGGCGATCTGCAGCAGGAACAGCACCAGTATGGGCGAAAAATCAAAGCCGCCCATGGCCGGCATAAGGTTTCTGACCGGAGCCATCACCGGCTCGGTCAGCCGCACCACCAGCGATACCAGCTGGTTCCTGGGGTCGGTCTGCACCCAGGAAAGCACCACCCTGGCCAGCACCAGAAAGGTGTACAGGCGAAACAGCATACTCACAAATTCTACCAGTTCGTGCATCCGGGTTATTCTCCTGACATCCGATGTTAATAAAAAAAAGTGACCCAAGAACTCAGTCCAGTTCCATGACTCCCTGGTCCGCGGCCTGCCGCAGGG
>JAOUPZ010000195.1 GCA_029879595.1 Deltaproteobacteria bacterium
CAATATCACCCACGCCCAACTGGCCATCGACCTGGGCTCGGCCAGGGAGGTGATTTCCCGCACTTTGAAAAAGCTGGAAAGGGAAGGCGGGGTTTCCCTGGTAAGGGGCAAGATAATGGTGACCTCCCGTGAAGTACTGGAAAAATACAGAACCCTGCTGACCTGAACGACTTTTACCGCCACCCCGCAAAATCTCAGCTGGTATGGATATTACCGTGGATTCCCTTCCCGGTTCACTGGTAGCAGCCTATACCCCGAAGCGGCCACCAGCCCTGCAAGGTGTTTGAGGCCTTGCATTTTACCGAAAAAAACAACAATAACAAAAGCATGGCGTTTCATACTGGAAAAATCACCAACAAATACATATTCCTAACGTGACAATATCACTGTATTTTCGTTAAATATTTTAATAACTCTGGATAGTTGGAAAAAAGCCTTGAAACCCTTCGGAAAAACCCCGGGGGAAGCCTGTACATGGAAATGAGGAAGGATTTCCATGTGTCAAGCAGGCGCAATCGAAAAACTAACAGGCTGGCCTGTCAACTCCCGATAGGATTGTCATGGCTGAAAACAGTCAGAATGTGGTGCTGGATTGCCGGGGCTACTGTTGTCCCATACCCATTCTAAAAACAATGCAGGCCGTGAAGAAACTTGTTGAAGGACAGGTTCTGGAGTTGATTTCGTCCGATCCGAGTTCTCAGAAAGACCTGCCGGCATGGTGTGAAAACTCCGGTGTCGAACTTATCGAAGCGGTGGAAATTGAACAGGAGTTCCATTTCTATCTTAAAAAATCAAAATAACCGCGACTTTTCCATCAACAGGCGGGTGAACCCGTGACTGGTCCCGTCCCGGTGCTGAATGTGCCGGCAGGATTTTGAAAAAGTCTCATCAAGTCGAGGACATTGAAAATGTCGAACAACGGAAACCCTAAAAAAATGGCGCTGATAGCCTCCCAGGGAAGCCTTGACTGGGCCTATCCGCCCCTGATTCTTGCCTCAACCGCGGCGGCCATGGAAATGGAGGTGCAGGTATTCTTCACCTTTTACGGGCTGACTATTCTGAAAAAGGATGCCAACAACAAAATAACACCAGCCGCAAATCCTGCCATGCCCATGAAAATGCCCTTTGGGCCAAGCTGGTTCCAGAACTTCAACTGGCCCATTCCCAAGGCCATCAGCGGCGTGATTCCGGGCTTTGACTCCTTTGCGACATCACTTATGAAGCAGACCTTCAAGAACAAGGGTGTGGCTTCCCTGGAGGAACTCCGGGGCCTGTGCCTGGACGCCGGGGTGAGAATGGTGGGTTGTCAGATGACAATGGATGTATTCGGATTCACCAAGGACGATTTCATTGACGGAGTGGACTTCGGGGGTGCCGCTACCTTCCTGGAGTATGCCTCCGAGGCTGATATACAGCTTTTCGTGTAGGATTCCCCCCTTGCATCCGGGGTGCGGTGAAAATTAGCCGCACCGGTTATGGCTGCGCCCCGGATACCAATTCCAATCCTTTGGCCTTCCTGCTCATCAGGTGGAAGGTTATTGGGCTTCCTGCAAAAATGCCTTGCGTTCCTGCTGCAGCCGCTTGGCCTCAAAGTCGTGAATGGCGAAAAACTGCCCCTTGTACAGGCGGTTGAACCGCTCCACCTCAAGGCTGGCTTTTTCGTCACTGGCCGGGACGCTCAGCGCCGCTTCAATGGTCAGGTACCTGTAGTCGTCGAAACCCTTGTCGGCCCCCACAGAGAGGGTATAGCGGCGGTTGTCGAACAGGTCCACCACCACGGTTCCGCTCCGGGAGCGGCCCAGATCAGCCGGTGTCTTGTCCGTGGGCGCAACGTGGACCATCTTCAGGGTGGCCAGGGTACTGGCCATGGATTTGACCTCCTGCTTTTTCAGCTTTTCTGCCGGTGTGCCCGTCAGTTCCCAGTCCAGCCCCGGTTCCTTGCGGGAAAACTCCAGCGGAGCGCCGCCGGGTGCTGCAATGGTCATGCTTTTCAGATCCGAATCCACATGCACATCCAGCAGGGTTTTGCTGATCCAGTCCTCCGGGGTGGCCTGCATGTACAGCGATTCGCCGATGAGGTAAGCGTCGTCATCACCGGCCAGCCGGATATACTGCCCCGGGTCGCCGCCGCCCATGGAGACCTGGCGGCTCTTTCCCAGATACAGGCTGAACATGGGCTGTCCCTGCTTGTCGAATACCGAAAAGCTCATGGAGGGCCCTTGCGGGGCGCTATTCTGGGGGCCAATGCCTGCCTGTCCGTATCCCTCGCCCGGGTTTTCCAGCTTCAGTTCGGCCAGTTTGCCGTTTTTGCCGGAAATCCGGCGGGCCAGTATGATATCGGACATTTTGGACAGCATGGTGTTCATTTTCTTGGAATCGGCGGGCAGACCGTTGTTTTCCAGCACCTTCCAGCCGTCCGGGCCGTTGTTTTCCATGGTTACGCGGTTCCTGGGGTCGGAAATGACCACCCGGGCGGCCTCTTCCATACGGACCCCGTCCAGCACACTCCTGCCGACCCGGCCCTCGCTTTGGGGCTCATTACGTCCGGAGTTCAGCGTATAAACCAGCAGGGCCAGCAGCACCAGGACGCCGCTGCCGATGGACATCTTCTTCAGACTCATTTCGCACCTCTGTTCCTGTAGTTACGTCTGTAAATCACCACGAATCCCAGAATGGCCACCACCAGCGGCACGGCCAAAAGGTTCAGGGCCAGGAGTACATTGCCCAGGGATTCAATATCCTCGCGCAGGAGCTTGCGGACCTCCCTCAGCTGCCGTTTTGTTCGCGATTCCTCCACCCGGAACTTGTTGAGTTCGGTGATCTGTTCCGATGAGAGCAGCATTCTGGAGGATCCCTTCTTCTGTTCCTCCAGCTCGCGCATGTTCTTTTTAACCTGCTCCAGGCGCTGGCTCAGGCGTTCTTCCTCCTCCTGGAAGCGGGCGGCGGCCTGCTCCTGCAGTTCCTCCAGCTTGTCAAAGGGCCGCGAGAACTTGCCCCGCGAGCGGATGTGAATCAGGTCCTCTCCGCCCACCATGAACTCCACCGCGTTCAGCAGGAAGTTCAGGTTGTCATTGAGCGGCTGCACCATGCGGTTGCCGAAAAAGTTGACCACGCGCACCGCATAGCGGTCGCTGATGAAATCAGAATCGCCAAGCAGCAGTACCATGCCTTCCTTTTCGCCCTTGGCCAGATGGGGCATGGTGGGGTTGCGCGGGGGCGGGCTGTTGGGCTGTTGCGGTTCCGCAGGAGGCGCACCGCCAGGATAGGCCGTCTCAAAGGTTCCGCTGACCATGGCGGAAAAATTCCGCTTCATCCCGTCGGGCTTGATGGTCTGCATCATTTTGTTGGGAGCGGTGTAGCGGGCCACCATGGAGCCGATGGTGCCGGCTTTGTCCGTCGAGGTAATCAGCGGGGTGAAGGTGTATTTGGTGTCCTCGCGCTTGTGGAACGAGCCGGCTTCGATCAGAACCAGTTCCTCCAGTTCGCTTGTCATGGCCAGTTCGGAGTTCAGGTTTTCCTGGGAAAGGGAAACCCACAGGGGGTATTTCACTATCCCGAAACCCTGGGTATTGACCTGCAGGGCCAGTTTCTGGTCACCCACAATATCACCGGGGTTGAAGTTCACCCCCCAGGCTTTTAAAAGCTCAGGCATGTTGCTGCCCGTGGGAGCGTTCATCTGCTGCTGAGGCTGCATCTGGTTGGCCGGGTCTTCCCTGGAGTTGGGATCGAGCATGGCTATGAGGCGCCCGCCGCGGACTACAAACTGATCCATGGCGTAGCTCAGCCGGGGCGGCATGAGCTTGGGGTGCAACAGGATCACCAGGCTGATGTCCTGGGGAATTTCCACCAGCGTATCAGGGCTGATCACCTCCACCCGGTAGCTTTTGCGCAACTCGGATACAAAGGCCCATTCCTGGGGGGAGTGTCCCCCGGGGAAGCCCTGCCCACCCATGGGGATCGAGGAAACCACTGCCAGTCCGGGCTTATCCTTTTTCATGACCCTGGTCAGGGCTTCGGAGATGTCATATTCCAGGAATTTCTCGCGGCGGGGGTCGAAAAATGGCACCACCTCTTCCCGTTCAGCCATCAGGACCGCCAACCCGAAAAACATCCCCTCGCCGGTGGGCAGCTTGGCCTGGTTAATTCCGTAGCGGATGGCCCATTCTTCCTCCTCGGTGTCCGGTTTGGGGTCATGAACCACCAGCGTTATCTTTCCGCCGGATTTGGCTTCATACTCTCCCAGCAGGTCAAGCACCTTCTTGGCGTAGGTCTTGAACCCGACCGGGATGGCCATGGATTCGGAGAAGTACAGCCTCATTTCCACCCGGTCTTCCAGCTTGCCGATGATGGTCTTGGAGCCGGTGGAGAGGGTGTAGAGACCCTCCTCGGTGATATCCATGCGCAAGGGGATAAAGGCGGTCAAAATGTTTATCGCGATCAGCCCCCCCACCAGAACTCCCGTGACAGCCAGTGGGGTCAGTTTTTTCATCGCGGAACTTTTTGGTTGCATATTTCTGGTTTCCTATCAGTTTGCGAAATTGTTAATAGTCAGCAATAACAGCCTATTGCAAAATTATGGTCCTTGGTGATCCAGCGCCTTGCCTCAACTGGCTTTCTTGGCTTCCAGCACCTGCACGTTGGCCAGCAGCATGAATGCGATAATGGACAGGAAATAAATGATGTCCCGTATATCAATCAGTCCCTTGCGCATTCCCTCGTAGTGGGTGGTGAAGCTGAACTGGGTGATCGTGTCGGCGAGCCAGACCGGGAAAAAGTCAATGAGAGTCTTGGTCAGCACACCCCAGCCCAGCAGAACCAGCACCAGACAGATGATGAAGCTGGTTATGAACCCGACCACCTGGTTTTTGGTGAGTGCGGAGGTAAAGCATGAAATCGCCAGATAGGCCCCTCCCATCAGAAAGCTGCCCAGGTATCCTGAGAAGATTACTCCGCCGTCCGGGTCGCCCAGGTAGAACACCGTGAACACCATGGGGAAGGTGAGCAAAAGGGTCAGTCCCAGAAAGGCCCAGGCCGCGATGAATTTGGCCAGTACGGCGTCCATGGCGCTCACCGGCAGGGTCAGCAGAATCTCGATAGTTCCCTGCCGCCGGTCCTCGGCCCACAGGCGCATCCCCACCGCCGGAATGAATATCAGAAACAGCCAGGGATGGAAGAAGAAAAACGCCTCCAGGCTGGCCTCGTTGGAATGGTAGAAGTTGCCCAGATAGAATGTGCAGCCGGTGGTGGCAATCAGAAAAATTATAATGAATACATAGGCCACCGGGGAACGGAAGTAACTCAACAGTTCCCGTTTGATGATTGGAAACATCACCTTCATCGATTTTCCTCAGGTTTGTGGGGTTGGCTCATCTTTGATTTATTATTTGGCGGAATCCTGCGTGATCTTTCTGAACACTTCGTCCATCCGCCCCCGTTCCGAAAAAAGCTGCTCGAATTTGATTTTCGAATTTTCCAGGAATCTGGTTACTTCGGCCAGAATCGGCTCCTGCTGCTTTGCCTTCAGCTGGTAGACCGCTCCGGGCTGGCCGTCCTGGTCCTTGTTAAGGCCCGCCACTCCGGGAATAGCCTTCATCTTTTCGAGTATATCGGCATCCAGCGGGGCGGCTGTTTTAATGGTCACCGAGTTGTGCAGCGGAGAAAGAGCTGCCAGTTCATCCGGGGTGCCGTCCTTGAGAAGTTTGCCGTGGGCAATGATGATGGCCCTGGAGCAGACTGCTTCCATTTCCTCCAGGATGTGGGTGGACAGGATGATGGTTTTTTCCTGGCCCATCTGGCGGATTACCTGCCGCATCTCGTGTTTCTGGTTGGGGTCAAGACCATCGGTGGGTTCATCCAGGATCAGCACCGGCGGGTCGTGCAACAGGGCCTGGGCAAAACAGACCCGCTGCCTGTATCCCTTGGACAGGGTCTCAATGATCTGGTTGCGGACTTCCTTCAGGGCGGTGCGGTCAACAGCCCTGTCCACGCTGGCGTCTCTGTCCTTGCCGGCAAACCCCCGTACTTCTGCGATGAAGGCCAAAAACTCGTTCACGGTCATCTCGGAATATGACGGAGCACTCTCCGGCAGATATCCGATCTGGCTGCGCACCCCCAGGGGGACGTTCAGCAT
>JAOUPZ010000196.1 GCA_029879595.1 Deltaproteobacteria bacterium
GGTGGACTTGATGAACCGCGCGTAATCCTGGTTGGAGATTTCGTATTCGTCTATGAAAAACCCGGGCAGGCTTAATTTATGTTCCGGTCCGTTGATGATTTCATCATTAGACCTGCCCATGGTGAACCCGCCCGGAAAGACATACACCATCCCGGCGGGGGTGGGGGGGGACTTGCGCACCGGGGCCGGTTCAGCCTGCTGGACGGCTTTCAGGGTGATCAGGTCGGCCCATTCGATAACCCCGGAATAGATGCTGAGCAGTTTTAGCGAGGCCCGGTAGCTGCCGTTGCCCCGGCTGGAAATGTTGCCGTATATGAACCCGTCAACGCCGTACAGTTCCCCCAGCTTTTTGGCGGTTGATTCATCAATGTACACCTCCTGGTTCAGCTGCTGCTCCTTGGTGACAAGCTGCATGTTTTCCCTGTCCACCACCCTGAACCTGGCGTCCCGGGTCAGCGCCACCGCGATGTAATCCATCACCGCGAAGGCCGTGAAGGGCCCCGCATAAACATCCCAGAAGCTCACCAGCCGGATGCGGGACTTGTTCAGCCGCTCCTGGTCGCTGCCCAGAGAGGTCACCACCTTTTTGGCCAGGCTGGACAGGTATTCGTTTTGCAGGCTCGGTGTGATCACGAATACTTCGCCCCAGGCCAGGGAAGAATTCTGGACGTCGATGCCCTTCAGGATCAGGGTGTCCTTGTAGAATGTTCCGTAGATGAACAGGTCCACCCCCATCAGCTTGCCCAGCTCCTGGTATTTCTTGGTGGAGACCACGTCGGAAAGCTGAACCTTCTGCTCCTTCAGAATGAGCTGGAGCCGGGAGCGGTCAATGACCTTGAGATGGCGGGAGCGTACGATCTTGACGTTGATAAGGTCAATCAGGTCGTTGATGTTGGCCTTGGTGCCGGCCGGCCTGATCCGGGATACTGCCACCGTGCGATAGCGGGGGTCCTTCAGATTGTCTTTGAGCGAGGCGGCGATGGCCTCGGCGAGCACCTCTGTGTCATCTTCCGCCCGTACCCCCCCGGGAAGCGCCAGCGCCCCCGCCAGCAAACCCAACAGCAGGCCCGCGCCCATGATCCGGGTCATGCGCCGTGCCCATGACAGGGCCGCCTCCGGTCCACTTCTGCGGGCCGGGGACGGTTCATGCCGTCTGAAAAAAACATGACTTGCAACTCCCTAGGCTGCTCCACTCAGGTTTACAGAGACGACCTTGGACACTCCTGCCTCTTCCATGGTCACCCCGTACAACAGGTCGCCCACCTCCATGGTGCGTTTATTGTGGGTAATGATAATAAATTGGGAGTGATCTGTCATGCTTTCAATAAGTTTGTTGAATCTGGTCACGTTCATGTCGTCCAGAGGGGCGTCCACCTCGTCCAGCAGACAGAACGGACTGGGCTTGTGCAGGAAGAATGAGAAGATCAGCGAGATGGCCGTGAGCGCCTTCTCCCCGCCGGAAAGCAGGTTCAGGCTCTGCAGCTTCTTGCCGGGGGGCTGGGCCACAATATCCACCCCCGCCTCCAGGGGGTCGTCCGAGTCGGTGAGCACCAGCCGGGCCTCCCCGCCGCCGAAGACCTTGGGAAACAGGGCCTGGAACTTCTCGTTGACCGCATCGAATGTCTCCCGGAAGCGCCGCCGGGATTCATTGTTCATGCGGCGGATGGATGTCTCCAGATCCTCGATGGCCTTGTTGAGGTCCTCCTGCTGTGTTCCCAGGAATCCGAGGCGCTCCATGAGAGCGTCATATTCCTGCGGTGCGGCCAGGTTGACCCCCTCCATGCGCCGCAGACGGGACTGGGCGGCGGCCACCCGTGATTCCAGGGTTTTTTCATCCAGTTCCTCTTCCAGGGGGGGGAGCTGGGGCACGTTTTGCTCCGCCAGTTGCTCGGCGTACTGTTCCAGGCGCATCTGCTCCTGGGCCAGCGCCATTTCGGCGGCATGAATGCGCTGCATGACCGCCTCGTGTGAGGCGCGCACCTGCTTGATTTCGCCGCCCAGCTTTTTGAACTGCTGTTCGCCCACATCGAACACCTCGCGGTGTTCCTGCTCCACTCCGCGCAGGGTGTCCAGCACATCGCGGCCCTTGCGCAGGGTGTCGGTAAGGGCCTCGATCTTCTCCTCGGCCTCGGTGATGCGGCGGCCCTGGGAGCCCATGTTCTGGTCGGCTTCGGCCAGCTTGCGGTTTACCTCGGCGGCGGCATCGGCCAGGTCCTTGCCGCGGGCCTGTGTCGCCTCCAGGTGTGACTGGGCGCGCTGCTGCTCCACCCTGATCTCGGTGAGCCGGTCGGTTTCAGCGGTGAGTTTTTCGCGGGCTTCCTGCTCCTCGGCCCGGGCCTCTTCCAGTTCCCCCTCCAGGCGGACCCTGGTCTCGGCCCATTTTTTCCCCTCTGCGGCCAGGGATTCCACCTGGGCTTCCAGGCGGGTAAGCTCCTCGGCCGCCAGTTTCAGCTCCTCGCTCTGGGACAGGGCGGACTGCTCAAGGCGCTCCATTTCCCTTTTCCGTCCGGCCAGGTTCTGTTCTATCTCTCTTAGCTTGAGCTGGGTCTGCGCCCGCTGCTCCTCTGTGTTCAGCCGCTGCTGCCGGAGTTCCTCCAGCTGCTCATGCAGGGCCTGCCCCTGGGCCTGTGATTTTTCCAGCTGCCCCTGGAGCTTTTCTTCTTCTCCGGTGAGTGATTCGATCTCGGCCCGGCGTTGCAGGATGCCGGCTGCGGGAGCCGAGTCCCGGCCCAGGGTCATCCGGTTGTGCCGGTCCAGACGCCAGGCTCCGTCACGGGGCAGCCATTCGGATAGTCCGTCTCCGGGCAGGGGGTATGGCGGGGTCCCCGCCTCCAGCACATAGGTCGCCCCGAACAGGGCGGCGGCTATCTGTCCCGCTTGGTCCTGGAACCCGATCAGATCGGCCAGCGCCGGCCCGCCTTTTTCCGCACTGCCGCTTTGGCTGCCGGCGTTGAGTTCCGGGGGCAGCGCATCCAGGGCCATCACGGTGATGCCGCCCAGTTCCAGTTCCGCCAGCCTTTCGGCCAGCCGGGGCAGGGTCTCTGCGCTTTTGATCAGAATGGTTTCCAGGTGTCCGGCCAGGAAGTCCCCGGCCCAGGACGCCACCTCGCCCGGCACGTTCATCATATCGGCCAGCGGGCCCATTATGCCCAGCGCATCCCGCTCCTCAGGGTTCTGCCCGCACCAGCCCAGGAAGCCCCGCACCGACTCCCCGAATCCCTGGTAGTCGGCCTCGATCTGGCTCAGGGTGTCCAGCCGGGAGCGGCAGGCCAGCAGGGCCTTGTGGCGCTCCTGCTCTTCCCCGCGGCAGGCGGCCAGTTCATCAGCCTTGGCACCCGTGGAGCCGGTCAGAGCATGGAGCAGCCCTTCCAGGCGTTCCAGCTCTTCCCGTTGCCGGGCGGTGTGGGTCTCCTCGGCGGCCAGCTCCTTGCTGAAGCCCTCCAGTTCCTCGCGGGTGCCCTGGAGCCGGCTCTGCATTCCCTCGCGCCAGCGCTCACTGTCGAGTATCCGTTCGCGGTTCATTTCCGCCTGGGCGGCCAGGCCGTTTATCTGCGTGTGTGCCTCCAGCAGTTTTTCGTGCAGGGTCTGCACCTGGGCGGTTCGTGTCCGGGCCTCCTCGCCAAGTTTCTCAAACTGTTCCTCGCGGCGGCTCAGCTCCTGGTTGTGCTCCCCGGTCATTTCCCCCAGGCGCCGGGCCTCTTCCTCCTGGGCGGCCAGTTGCCCGGCCAGGGTCTCCTTTTTTTGCTTCAGTTCGGCCAGCGAGTCGGCCAGCTGCGTGTTCCAGTCACTGGCGTTCTTGCGTTCCTGCTGGGCCAGGGCCAGCCCCGTTTCCGCCGCCTGGATTTCTCCCATCTTGGTGTTCAGGGTCTCCCGGCTTTCGCGCAGGGCCAGCTCCCGGCGGGCCTGCTCCATGGAAAGCTCTTCCATGCGTGATTCCAGCGTGCTGAGCTGCTGCTGGATTCCGGCCTCCTCCAGGCGTATGTTTTCCAGGCCGGCGTTGATCTCCCGGCACTTTTCCTCGCTGCGGCTATGGCGCCTTCCCACCAGGGCGGCATTGAGGCGCTCGGCTTCCTCCTTGAGGGCCAGGAACTCCCGCGCGGTTTCGGTTTGTTCGCGCAACACCTTTTCCTGGCGGTCCAGTTCGCCCAGAATATCCTCCACCCGCAGCAGGTTCTGGCGGGTCTGCTCCAGCTTTTTTTCCGCAGAGATGCGCTTGACCTTGTAGCGGACGATGCCGGCGGCCTCCTCCATGTAGGCCCGCCGCTCGGCCGGGGAACTGGTGATGAACTCGTCCACCCGCCCCTGTTCCACAATGGAATAGGACCTGCCGGCGGCTCCCGTGTCCATGAGCAGTTCGCGGATATCCATCAGCCGCGCCGGCATCTTGTTGATCAGGTATTCGGAATCCCCGGAGCGGTAAAGGCGCCGTGTGATGGCGATTTCGCTGTATTCGTTGTATTTTTCCAGCGCGCTTTGGTCCGAGTTGTCGAACAGCAGGGTTACCTCGGCGCGGCCCACAGGCTTGCGCTGTGTGCTGCCGGCAAAGATGACATCGCTCATGGCTCCGGAGCGCATGTGCTTGGGGCTCTGTTCTCCCAGCGCCCAGCGCACTGCGTCCACCACATTGCTCTTGCCGCAGCCGTTGGGACCCACGATTACCGTGATGCCGTCGTCTTCAAAGGAAAATTCCGTGTCGTCGCAGAAGGATTTGAATCCGCTCAGCCTGACCTGTTTAAGCCTCATGGCGCACCTGTCAAGCGGAAGGCCATCCCGGCCCTCCGGATAGTTGAATTGTCTGTATCGTGTGGGGCGGGAAGCCTGGTCTGGTCCCCGTCTCGGCCCCTTGCTCCTTCTCTGGTATCCAGGTCCCCGAAAAAAAATTCAAGCCCTTTTTCGGACCCTGCTGATAATGCAGGGGAAAAGTTTTTAGTGGTTTTGCGGGGGTGGAGAAGCGGGTACGGCGGCTGGTTGAAACATTGGTTTTGAAAAAGCGGGCGGCGGCCACACGGCCGCCACCCATAGGGTTCGGATCAGCTGAAGAACTTGTGATAGGTGCCCAGCAGTATTTCAATTTCCTGCACTTCCCGGCGGGCTAGCTCGACCTGCCCGGCGGTTTCCAGCGCTTCCAGGCGTGGGATCAGCAGGGACAGGTACACATGGAGTTGGTCGTGGGCCGGCCCGGTCATGGTGCATCCCGTGATCAGGGTTTGCAGTTCGGCCTTGAGGTTCCCGGCCATGCCGCGGTAGGCGTCCATATCATTCAGGCTGCTCCCGTTGGTGATGATTGTTGCCATTCGGGCCATGGAACCGCGGGTATGTTCATCGGCCTGCCACTTATTCCCGTTATTCAGGCTGAGTGAGGCCTCGCCGGGGCCGTGACTGTCGTGGAAATGGCTGTCGTGGGAATGGCTGTCTCCGTGGAGGTGGTGCACCACTCCGAATCCGGTGAGCCCCAGCAAAACGACGGCCACCCCGACAAGCAGCAGTGTTTTTGGTTTCTGGTTCATTTTGGTTCTCCTGCTGAAAAATGTTTAAAATTTGATTGTTCGCCCTCTGGTAATGTTTACGGGCCTCATCCACCATTTGTGACAGACGGCGTTTTTTTTTAAACAAACAGCCCGTGTATTTTCCGTTAAGATGATGTTTGCAACTGACGGAATCGCCATCCGTTGAACCAGGGGGCTGGGCCGAACGTAAACCCAAGGATCATCTTCCCCCTGTGTCACAAAACAAGAGCCGTTTTCGTAATATTCAATACAGAGGTAAAACATACGGGCAGATGAAAACGGACGAAGAACTTATGAGTGCCTATCAGGCCGGTGACATGGACTCCTTTCGGGAGCTGTACGAAGCCCACAAGGGGCGGGTCATGGGCTACCTGCATTCCCGGCTGAATGACCAGGACGAGGCGGAGGATGTATTCCAGCAGGTGTTCCTGAAGCTGCACCGCTATCGGCACAGGTACCGGAGCGAGGTGCCGTTTTTGCCATGGCTGTTCACCATCACCAGGAATGCCATGGCAAAAACGGCACCTCACTCC
>JAOUPZ010000011.1 GCA_029879595.1 Deltaproteobacteria bacterium
GTGTTTTGCGGCCTGCTGACCCTGTGGGGCGGGCTGGCCTGGCTGGGATTCCAGCTCCCCGCCCTGCTGAAGGCCCTGCTGGTGGTGGGAGGAGTAATGACGACGGTCTATACGGCCTTCCTGTTCGCCCAGGCCAAGGGCCGGGACTTCTGGCAGAGCCCGCTGATGTCGGTGCACATGCTGGCCCAGGGAGCCATGGCCGGATCGGCGGCCTGGCTGGGGCTGGCCTGGTACCTGGATGGAGCGCTGCCGGGAACCACGGTTATTCTGCTGCAGGTGGCAATCGTGGCGCATCTTTTGGTAATGCTGGTGGAATTCACCCTGCCCCATTCCTCCCGGGACGTGGAACTGGTGACCGAAATGATCCTGCATGGCCCATTTCAAAAAAGCTTCGCCGCCGCCGTCATCCTGGGCAATCTGCTGCCCCTGGGGCTGCTGTCGGCCCCCGTGGACGAACTTCGGCTGGCCGCGGCGGTTCTTGTGCTGCTGTTCGCGCTGGTGGTGGAGCACATCTGGGTGCGCGCGCCCCAACTGGTTTCCCTACGATAAACTAAGAGATCCAAGGCCATGACGACAAAATCTATTATCGAGAAAATGGCGGAGAGCCTCAGGCTCATCAAACCCCTGCCGGAAGCCGGTTCCATGAGAACCCCCTCGAAGGGGTTGAACATGTACCCTCCGTTCAGCCAGTGGAAGGACTGGGAAGAAAACGACCCCAATGCATGGCCCCGGCGCACCAAGAAACGCTATCACCTTATTCCGACCACCTGCTTCAACTGCGAATCGGCCTGCGGTCTGCTGGCCTATGTGGACAAGAAAACCGGCAAGGTCCGCAAGCTGGAAGGCAATCCCCACCACCCCGGCTCGCGGGGCGGCAACTGCGCCAAGGGCCCGGCTACCATTAACCAGATCTACGATCCGGAGCGCATCCTGTACCCCCTGAAGCGCAAGGGCCCCCGGGGCGGTGGTGAGTGGGAACGCATCTCCTGGGATCAGGCCCTGAATGAAATCGCGGAAAAAATAGGCACGGCCCTGAGGGAAAAACGCCGCAACGAGATCGTGTATCATGTGGGACGGCAGGGGCACGAAGGCTACATGGACCGCGTGCTCAACGCCTGGGGTGTGGACGGCCACAACTCCCACACCAACATCTGCTCATCCGGGGCGCGCTTCGGGTTCGCCATCTGGCAGGGCTACGACCGGCCCTCGCCGGACTTCGAAAATTCCAGCTTCATCCTGCTGCTTTCCAGCCACCTGGAAACCGGGCACTACTTCAATCCCCACGCCCAGCGCATCATTGAAAGCATGCTCAACGGCGCGGAACTGGCGGTGATGGACCCCCGGCTTTCCAACACGGCCAGCATGGCCAATCACTGGATGGCCACCTACCCCGGCACTGAGGCCGCCGTACTGCTGGCCATGGTGCGGGTGATCCTCATGGACGGCACCTACAACCGCGAGTTCATGGAGACATTCGTGAACTGGAAGGAGTATCTGGCCGCCCGACACCCCCGGGACCCCCAGACCTTCGAGACCTTCATCGAAAAGCTGATTGAAATTTACGCGGAGTTCACCCCGGAGTTCGCCGCCCGCGAGGCCGGTATCGAGGCCGAGCAGGTGTTGCGCGTGGCCCGCAAGATCGGGCTGGCGGGAACCAGGTTCTGCATACACAACTGGCGCGGGCCTTCCGCGGGAAGCCTGGGCGGCTGGCAGGTGGCCCGGGCGCTGCACTTTCTGACGGTGGTCACCGGGGCCATCGGCACGCCGGGCGGAACCTCGCCCAGCGCCTGGAACAAGTTCAAGCCCACCTTCTTCGACCGCCCGCCGGCCCATTCGGAGTGGAACGAGTTGCACTTTCCGCCGGAATACCCGCTGTCCCATTACGAGCCCAGCCAGATTCTGCCCCATCTGCTGCGCGAGGGCCGGGGCCGGATGGAGGTTTATTTCACACGCGTCTTCAACCCGGTGTGGACCTATCCGGACGGCTTTGCCTGGATAGAAATGCTGCGCAATGAGTCCATGGTGGGCACCCATGTGGCGCTCACCCCCACCTGGAACGAAACGGCTTTCTTCGCCGACTATGTGCTGCCCATGGGGCTGGCCACGGAAAGACACGATCTGAACAGCTACGAGACGCACTCGGGGGTCTGGATCGCCTTCCGCCAGCCCGTGCTGCGCCGCTTCGCCGAGGAGCAGGGACGCAAGGTGGAGTTCACCCATGAGGTGAACCCGGGCGAGGTCTGGGAGGAGGACGAGTTCTGGATTGAGTTGTCCTGGCGGATGGACCCGGACGGCAGCCTGGGGGTGCAGGAGCACTTCATGTCCCCCTACCGCTCCGGGGAAAAGGTGAACATTCAGGAATACTACCGCTATATCTTTGAAAATGTGCCCGGACTGCCCGATGCCGCCGCCAGGGAGGGACTGGACGCCTATCAGTACATGGCGCGCCATGGAGCCTTTGAAGTGGAGCGGGACAGCTACCACAAGCATAATACCCAATTGCCGGAGGAAGCCCTGAAGGGCACCAAAACCGATGATAAAAGCGGCCTGATCACAAGGGACGGCGAACCTGTCGGCCTGATGGCCGATGGAGTTCCCGTGGCGGGATTCCCCACCCCCTCGCGCAGACAGGAGTTCTGGTCGCAGACCATGGTGGAGTGGGGCTGGCCGGAATACGAGCTGCCCGGCTACATCAGGAGCCATGTGCATCCGGAAAACCTGGACTCCACCCGCAACGAGTTCGCGCTGGTGCCCAACTTCAGGCTGCCCACGCACATCCATTCGCGCTCGGCCAATTCCAAGTGGCTGGCCGAGATCGCCCACCGCAACCCGATCTGGATTCATACCTCCGATGCCGCCCGGCTGGGCGTGCAGACCGGCGACATGCTCAAGATTTCCACGGACATCGGCTACTTCGTGGACAGGGTATGGGTATCCGAGGCCATCAAGCCCGGGGTGGTGGGTTGTTCACATCATATCGGGCGCTGGAAGCTGGAAAACGGCCCCCACGGCAACAGCTGGATGGCTGGCACGGTGCGCATCGAGGAAGGCCCCCAGGGCCAGTGGCGGCTGATTCCCCTCAAGGGCGTGGAGCGCTTCAAAAGCACTGACCCGGACACCTCGCGCATCTTCTGGCGCGATGCCGGAGTACACCAGAACATCACCCACGCCGTGCACCCGGACCCCATCAGCGGAATGCACGCCTGGCATCAGCGGGTGCGTCTGGAGCTGCCCGGGCCGGAAAACTACTACGGGGAGATATTCGTGGACTCCAAGAAATCCCAGGAGGTGTTCCGGGAGTGGCTGGACATGACCCGCCCCCCCAAGCGCAAGGACGGACTGCGCCGCCCCCTGTGGTTCCACCGCCCCCTGCGGCCCCAGAAGGAAGCCTTTTTCAAGAAGCGCTGAAAAATACAACACCTCCCCGGCGGTATTACAGCCGCCGGCGGAGTTACAGCCCCGGCGGGATCGCGTCGGGCCCATATTCCCGTTTGCCATATCCCAGGATTCGGGAGTAAAATAAAAAGATAAGATCATTGAACGACCTTCAATCGGAAGGTCCTTCCAGGCGGCAGCCACAATCCCGACCCTCAAAAAGCCGGTTTGCGGCGGTTCATCCTGCGGGCCGGCAGGCCCACTAGGCAATCAATTCATTCGCAAGGTGTAAATAAAAGTCATGGCTTCATTGGAAGAACAGTTTGAACAGGCATTGGCCCAAGTACTTATTGACGATTCCGGCCGGCACATCCTTGAGGTGGGCGCCGTAAAGGAATGCGTGGTCAGCGGGGATTCGGTAAAGATCACCATGGATCTGCCGCCCGAGCAGCAGCAGCGCATCAGCCAGGAGGTCGAGGAGCGCCTCAAGAGCATCGATGGCATCAACCACGTCACCGTGCAAACCGGTCAGGGGCAGCACGAACATGGGTCTGGCTGCGGCGGCGGACATGGCGGCGGGGGCTGCGGAGGCGGCCACAGCCATAGTCACGGTCACGGTCACGGTCACGGTCACAGTCACGGCGACGGCGGCCAGGCCCGCGAAGCCGGCCGGCCCACCCGCTCGGCATACCTGGAAAACTACCGCGCCGTGGTGGCCGTTGGCAGCGGCAAGGGCGGCGTGGGCAAATCCACCGTGGCGGTAAACCTGGCGGTGAGCCTGGCCCGCATGGGTCACAAGGTATCCCTGTTTGACGCGGACATATACGGCCCCAGCGTGCCCATCATGATGGGAGTGAGGACCAGCAAGCCGGATATCGAAGGTGACAACACCATCATTCCCCTGGAAAAGCACGGCATCCACATGATGTCCATCGGCAATCTGGTGGAGGAAGCCGCCGCCACCATCTGGCGCGGGCCGGTGGTGCACCAGGTGATCGATCAACTCCTCCGCGACACCAAGTGGCCGGGGGGCGACTTCATGATTATCGACATGCCGCCGGGCACCGGCGACGTGCAGCTTACCCTGAGCCAGGTGCTGGAACTGGCCGGGGCGGTGATCGTCTCCACCCCGCAGGATGTGGCCCTGCTGGATGCGGTCAAGGCCATCTCCATGTTCGCCAAGGTGAATGTGCCCGTACTGGGGCTGGTGGAAAACATGAGCGCCTTCGTGTGCCCCTCCTGCCAGACCGAAACCCCCATTTTTGACAAGGGCAACGCCCAGAAGGCCAGCGGGCAAAACGGCATTCCCTTCCTGGGAGCCGTGCCCATCGAAACCTCGGTTCGCGAGGCCGGGGATAACGGCACGCCCATCAGCGAGCTTTCGCCGGATTCGGCCAGCGCCAAGGCCTTCCGCACCATCGCGGAAAATCTGGTGGCGCAGCTTGAAAATTAATATATCTTTCCGTAGGATCAAAACCGGCTGTAACTTTACGGTCGGTTTTTTTTATTTCGTCCCTCCCAACAAAAGTATGAATAAAGGGGACAGTATGAATAAAGGGGACGGACTACCTCTCAACCCTCCAACGGGGAATTATCATGAAATTTAAAAACATCTTCCGGAACGCCGTGAGTGTTCTGTTCCTGCTGACTCTGATCGCCTGTGGAGGCGGCGAGGAAGACCCACCACCCGTGGATGATGGATTCGTGGAGACCCCGGAGGAGCAGGGCACGGGCACCTTTCTGTTTTTCATCGCTGATCAATATAGCGTTGCTGACCTGAAGGCGGTCAATCCGGAAACTGGCGACACCACCCTGGTGGACAGCGGGGTGGAATATTCTGATATCACCCGGGTAAAGACGGCCAGCTATACTGCCGGCGGCGGCCTAACGGACGAACGAGTCATTGCGCTGGCTTACCACAAGGAGGGCTCCCTGTACCGGGTCAACGCCGATCTGGCCACGGGCGATACTACTCCCGTGCGACTCTCCAGCGAGACGGGTCTAACAAGTTTCAACTCTGGCATGGCGGCAATTGACTATGCCAACCCGGACAACTCCCAGTATGTTTACCTTGCAACAAATGTAACCACAAGCTGGAAGATGGTGACCATGGGGATGACCTCCCTGGATGCCCCAGTGGCAGCCATGCAGCCCATACTGCCTCTGCATGACAACACCACGGGAGCCATCACCGGCTGGATCGCATACAACCTGGGCGAGTTGTTTGAAACGGACGCCGCCTTCGGCTCACCGGTTTCAGTGCTGACCGGGGCCTCCAGCTACGGGGATTTCGCCGTGGTTGCATCCAACGGCAAGGTGTTCTATGAAAACTGGGGCAAGCTGTACGGCTACGACCCCGCCACTGACACCAACACCGAAATCCTTACCCTCAACATCTCCTCGTACTACTATCTCCACCAAGATACCACCCACCTGTATTTCCGGGACCAGGACGCGGGGGACTCCAGCATTCAGCAAATAAAAAGGATTTCCGTCGCCGATTACACCGTGGAGCAGGTAACTAGCTATACCGTGCAGACCAACGAAAGCTTTGAAGGCATAGCCTACACCGACGCCAACGTCTGGATTTCCATCCGGTTTGACGACGGCTCTGTGGATTATAACAAACTGATGAAGGCCCCCAAGGGCGCCGGAGCCACCGCCGCCGTCGTCTATCAGTCGGCCAACAATTCAACGGGTGATATGCAGACAATCTTTGGCTCCGGACCGGTGGTGTGGGTCGGCTGGGGCGGCACCAGCCTCTGGGCCAAGGATGACGGCACTACTTCCGCTCCTATAAACGGTTACCTGATGAAGACCTTTCCCGGCGAAGGCAGCCTATACCGGACGCGCCAGCCCAACCGGGTCATGTTAACTGACAGCAGGGAAATCTACTATGCCAGCATGGCCGCCAAGACCGCCAGAATGGGCGCCGTCGGCTGGGACAGCGGCGGGAGCAGCTGGAACCTGATGGCCGAGCCCACCAATGGCAGAACCCTGATGAGGGCTTTTACCGGGACTTCGGATCCGGGTGGCGATAGTATTGAGGATATCTACCTGACCCCCAACCTGGATACGGCCAACGGTCAAAACCCGGTCAAGGTGGGCAGCAGTAATAACGGGAGTTTATCTCCCAATTACATCGGTCCGGATGGCTGTACCCTGGGCGCGGGTGGAGAGGTGATGCTCACTCTGCTGGTGCTGGGCGCACTGGGCTACCAGTGGCGTCGGCGCAACGCCACGCGGCAGGGATAACCACCGCCGGGTTTTTCATAACTTCAAGGCGGGCCTATGTGGCGCGACAATACCTATCGGGCGGCCCTGGTGGCCGCCCCTTTTTTTTGGCTGGGGCTGGCCCTGACCGGCATACCCCTGGCGGACGCCGCCTGGCCCCTGGCCGCGCCTTTGGCGTTTCTGGCCGCGGTGCTTGTTTTTCCCGTGCTGGAGGAGGCTGCCTTCCGGGGACTGGTGCAGGGAGAACTGGTCCGCCTGCTGCCCCGGGGAAGCGCCCCGGTGAGCCTGCCCAACCTTATCACCAGCGCCCTGTTCGCGGGGCTGCATGTCCTGCTGCGCCCCAACCCCTGGTCGGCCCTGGTGTTCATACCCTCACTGGTCTTCGGGCACTTCCGGGAACGGCACGGCACGCTGGGCTCGCCAATTATCCTCCACGTCTGGTACAACCTGGGCACGGTGTGGCTGTTCCACCCCGCATTCCTGCAGCCGCCAGCCTGAGCACCAGGAAAAACGCAGGAGAGGCAATCTGTTTTGTATTGTTGTAGAATGACAACAGGATATTTCCTGTGGCAGGGTTCAGGAAGAATTCCGGCGGCAGGCCTTCATTTCAACTTAACCAGTTTGCTGAAAATTTTGCCATGAACTGTCCCAGGTGTGGATTTGAAAGCCCCGAAGGACACCTGTTCTGCGGGAAGTGCGGAACCAGGCTGGTCCAGGCCTGCCCGGATTGCGGCAACGAGAATCCTCCGGGAACCAACTTCTGCGTCCAGTGCGGAAAGCCACAGACCCCGCCCGCCGGAGAGCCCGCCGCACAGCCCCGCTCCCCGGAATCACCGCTGGATATTGACCGCCAGGGGGAGCGCCGCGAGGCCACGGTGGCCTTTTCAGACCTGGCGGGCTTCACCGCCATGAGCGAGCGCCTGGACCCGGAGGAGGTCGAAGCAATCATGAGCCGCATCAAGGAGGCGGCGGTGCCCATCGTGGAAAAACACGGCGGCATGGTCAACCAGTTCGTGGGAGACGAGGTGCTGTCGCTCTTCGGCATCCCCACCGCCAACGAGGACGACCCGGTGCGGGCGGTGCGCGCGGCCCTTGAACTGCACAAAATGGTGCGCAAACTGAGCCGGGAGCTGGAGGAACGCATCGGTTGCCCCCTGGCCATGCATACCGGGATCAACACCGGGCTTATCCTGGTGCAGCGCAGCGATACCCGGGAGGGGCGATACGGCATTACCGGAGATACCGTGAACGTGGCGGCCCGGCTGGTCTCACTGGCGCAGTCCGATGAGATTATGCTCAGCCCGGAGACCCGGCGGCTCTGTGGATCGTTTATCCGCACAGAGGCCCTGGAGCCCATCATGATGAAGGGCAAGTCCCAGCCCCAGATCCCCTACCGGGTGGTGGAGGAGGCAGTGCTGGGCTCGCGCTTCGAGGCCGCCCGGCGCAGGGGCCTGACTCCGCTGGTGGGCCGGCAGGATGAACGGGAGAAAATCCGCACAACCATGGAACGCTTCCTCCAGGGGCAGGGACAGTTCATTACCGTGACCGGCGAGGCCGGCGTGGGCAAGAGCCGGCTGCTGTACGAGTTCATGCAGGAAATTCCCGGGGAGCAGGTCAATCTGGTGGAGGTGCGCTGCCCGTCTTATGGCGGAGACATGCCCTTCATTCCATGGATCGGTGCGTTCCGGGGAATTCTGGGCCTGGGCGACGAGGACACCCCGGAAGCCCTGCTGGACAAGACCGTCCGGGGAATCACGGGTATCAGCCCGGCGCTGCGCGAATACCTGCCCCTGTACCTGAATCTTTTGTCCATCGCCAGTCCGGAACACCCCATTCCCAAAAACCTCCAGGGCCCGGAGCTTGCCGGAGCCCTTTATGAGGCCATCACGGCCTTCATGCTCGAGTATTCCCGGAAAAAGCCGGTGGTATTCATCGCCGAGGACTGGCACTGGGCCGACAAGGCATCGGCAAGCGCCCTGGGACAGCTCGCCGGCAGGATATCCGGCGAGAACCTTCTGGTAATCGCCGTGTACCGCTCGCTGCATAATCCGCAGTGGGCCCAGATGGAGCACCACACCGCAATTACCATCGCCCCCCTGGACAGCGCCTGCACCGAGCAGGTTATCCGGGGGATCTGGGGAGGTGTCAAGGTGCCCCCGGCCCTGGTTGGCATCATCCATGACCGCACATCCGGCAACCCCCTGTTCATCGAGGAGGTCTGCCTGACCCTGACCGAGGACGGCTCGGCGGAGTTGAAGGATGGAGTCCTGGTGCTGCACAGGCCGCCGGAAGAGCTGACCCTGCCCGGCTCGGTGCAGGCGGTTATCAGGGCCAGACTGGACAGGCTGGGCGGCGAACAGCGGGATATCCTGCGCATGGCCTCGGTAATCGGGCGGGAGTTTCCCCTCCGGCTGCTGGAATCCATAACCGGGGACAAGGGCCGCCATGTCATGGCCCTGAGGGAGCTGATGGAAAAGGAGATGGTGCTCCAGACCCGGCTGCCCCCCGACGAGGCCTACATGTTCAAGCAGGCCCTCACCCAGGAGGTGGCCTATGAAACGCTGCTCCGCCAGCAGCGAAAAGAACTGCACGGCAGGGTCGCCCAGACCATTGAGGAGCTGTACGCGGAACGCCTCGAGGAACACTACGAGCTTCTGGTGCATAACTATTCCCTGGCGGAAAACCGGGAAAAGGCCGCCTTCTATGGAAAACTGGCCGCGAAAAAATCCCACCAGATAAGCCAGTTTCAGCACGCCGTGTCCCTGTACGAACAGACGGTGGCCTGGCTGGAAACCATGGGGGAGAACCCGGAGCGGATGAAAACCATCGTGGATATCAAGATGGAAGTCTGCTGGGGCCTGATAGGTATCGGACGGTTTCAGGAAGCGGAAAAAGCCTGCCTGGAGGCGGTGGGCGTGGCGGAAAAACTGGGGGACCGCATCCGGCTGGGAAAAATTTACTACGGGCTGGCCAACGCCTCGGTTTTTCAGGGCAAGCTGGAGGACACGGAATCCTATGCCCTGAAGTCCATCAAGTGCCTCAAGGACACCTCCGAACAGGGGGTGATCCCCATCGTGCTGCACCTGCTGGGAGGCTGCCACCTGGGGCAGGGCCTGTGGCGGAAGGCCGAACCAAGCCTCACGGAGGCCGTTACGCAGTACGAAGCCCTGGGGCTGACCGGCGACTATTCGTTCGGATACTGGGTGATGGGCTATCCGGTGGGCTGCGCCCAGTTGGCCTATGTGAAGGGACTCACCGGACACGCCCCGGAAGCCCGCGACCTGTTCAGAAAAAGCGGAACCCCGGAACTGGAGGAACAGGGCAACCTGACCACGCGCATGATCTACAACTCCTGGCTGGGGCTGCTGATATCGCTGACCGGCGAGGACATCGGCAACTCGTTGGAAAAGGTGGACAGTCTGATCGAGGTGGCGAAAAAATCCGATTCACCATTCGCCATGCTGGTGTTCAACGTGGCCCGCGTGAACATTCTGCTGGGGCTGGAGCGGCATGAGGATGTAACCAGTTACGGCCGGGCCCTGCTCAAATCCATTGAGGGGCTGCCCATCCGCACAGGGCACATTGCCAACCTGCGTTACGACCAGGTGCTATCGGCTCTGGCGCTGGGTGATCATGACTGGGCCCGGGAGAATTTCATCAAGGGCTCGGAACTGGTGGAGCTTGCTCCCAACTGGTGGGGGCCCCGCTACAAGTTCCTGGAGGGGCTGCTGATTACCCATGATGAAAGCCCGGACTTTATGCGCGCCGAGGCCTGCTTTGAGCAATCGGTGAAGAACGATGAAAAGATGGGAGCAGTGGTTCCCGCGGCCCAGACCAGGTTTTACAGGGCCAGGATGCTCGTTGCCCGCGAGGATTTCCTGCCGGCCCGATACATGCTCTTCGGTCTGGCCGACCGCTTCGACCGCTGGGGGATGGCCTTGTGGCGGAAAAAGTGTGAGGACCTGCTGAGAACCCTGCCTCCAGAATGAGGCTCAGCGGCTGCTGCCGACCTGTTCCAGCAAAGCCCTGTCCAGAATCTTGATCCGTCCCCGCCCCAGCCTGAGGGTACCTTTCCGTTCAAAATCCTTCAAAATCCGGCTGACCACCTCGCGGGCCGAGCCCAGTTCCACCGCCAGATCAGCGTGGGTCACCTCCAGGGTGTCGTCACCGGATTTTTCCGAGGCCCGGAGCAGCCGGTCGGCCAGCCGCAGGTCAACCCTTCCAAAGGCCACCTCGTCAACCACCATCATCATCTCGGTAAGCCGGTTGGAGAGGGTAAGGTTGACAAAGCCCTGCAGTTCGGAGTGCTGGTTGAGCTGCCGCCGGAACTCATGGGCGGGAACCGTTAGCATTTCTACGTCTGTTTCCGCAACGGCCACGGCGGGTATATAGGGCTCATTGCCCGAGATGGCACATGTGGAGGAAAGGATGCACATCTCTCCCGGCTCCACCCGGTACAGTGTGATCTCCCGGCCGTTTTCCCCCAGTTTATAAACCCGGATCACACCCTTGAGCACGAAGGGCACCATGGGGCACGGAAAGCCCTCCTCGTACATCACCGAACCTTCCTTGAAGCTCCTCTGTTCGGCCTGCCTTAATATTTCATCAACGACCTTTCCCTGCAGCCTTGGGAAAAGCGCCTTGAATTCCTCTGCGATTTCGTTAGAGATCATGACTTCTCCAGGTGCCTCGTTCCGGTGGAGTGCGCCTGACCGGAAACAACTCCGTCGGCGTCACATCAGCCCTGCCTTACTCGCCTTTTCACAGTTTAACCCATCCTCGGCCGAATTTCATTTCCTGGTCAGCAAATACCTTATCAGGAGCACCAGGGCAACCAGAACCAGCACCGCCAGCACCACCCTGTTGTAGGCGATCAGGAAAACCGAGACCTCGCCCCAGTTCTCCCCTATGCGGAACCCGGCCCCCACCAGCAGCAGATGCCACAGCAGGCTGCTCAAACCGGAGAGCAAAGCCACCGCCCCCCAGGGCAACGCCAGCAAACCGGCAGCCAGAGCGATGACCGAGCGCACCCCGGTCAAAAAGCGGTTGGCCGCCACCACGAACAGGCCATGCCGGGCCAGCCAGTCGATTGCCCGTTCCAGCGCGGCCCGTTCCAGCGCGGCCCGTTCCTGCGCGGCCCGTTCCAGGACTGTCCGTTCCGACCCGATGCGCCCCAGCCATCCGAAGAACCCCTTCCCGGCCGGGCCTTTTTTCGCTGAGTGCTCCAGCAGCCTGCCCAGGGCATACAGCACCATGAATCCCGCCCAGCCGCCACAGGTTGCGGCCAGCAGAACCGGCACGATCTGCAGCCTGCCCGTGCCGGCCAGATATCCGCCGAACACCGCCACCATGTCTCCGGGAAAGGGCGGAAACAGGTTCTCCAGCAGGGCCAGCCCAAACAGCAGCAGGTACGCCGTCTGTCCGGGAAGGCCCTCCAGAATGGAGTAAACGGTGGAAAAATCCATGTCTGCCAAGTCCAGAACTACTCCCCCGGCATCCTTGGCAATACGGCCATATATGGTAGTATTGACCTTAAAGGAGGCACGAAATAATTTAATGGTCGCCAACCGCCGGAACGCCCATGCTGCCGGCAGGCCCAACGGGAGGAACCAGCGCTATGACCCTGATAATAAACATCGCCGCACTGACCCTGTTTACCCTGGCAGTCTGCCTGGTGCTCTCCTGGCACTGGGAGGAGGTCTACGGGGACAATCACTACTGAGCAGGCTGCCTGCGGTACTGCCTGCGGTACTGGCTGGCTGCCGGGCTGGCTGGCGGCCGTCAGAGCGGTCCTGTATTCCCATCCTGAACGGCTGTCCCCTCAGAGATTCCATCCGCCGGAAACAACCAGATTTGCGCCCGAAACATAATCCGCCGCCGGTGAAAGCAGATAGTCCAGGGCCCCGGTGATATCAGCAAAACCACCTGGTCGCCCAGCCGGTATCAGGGCACCTCACCGACGCTGTTTTCCAGGAATCCCGGAGATATCTGATTCACCGTAATCCCTTCCGGGGTCAGCACCCGGGCGAAGGAACGCATCAGGATATGCGCCCCCACCTTGGCGATATGGTAGGGGGTGGCAAAGTCGCGGGCCACAATCCTGTCGGCACCCGAATCTCCGATCAGGATTACCCGGGCGGGATGCCCCCCGCCTTCCCCGGCCGCCCCCCTCAGGAGGGGCAGGGCCGCGCGGGTCAGGTGATAAACCCCGCTCAGGGTCACTCCCAGGGTCTCGTCCCAGGCGCCAGGGGGCAGTTCCAGCAGCCCGGACTCCGGGTAGGCCCCCGCGTTGTGGATCAAAAGGTGCAGACACGCGGCATGTCCGGCGGCCTGCTCCGCCAGCCGGGAACATTCCCCGCTGCGGGACAGATCCGCCTCCAGCAACACGGTCTGGGCGCCCTTTTGCCTGGCCAGGGCGGAGGTCTCCCGGGCGCCATCGGCGCTGCGGTTATAATGCAGGAACAGCAACACTCCGGGCGCTGCCAGGTGCAGGGCCAGAGCCCGGCCCAGGCCCCGTCCCGCCCCCGTTACCAGGACCGTCCGCATTTCCGCCATGGTTTGCGTCATGATTTCCTCCGCCGGTTCAGTCCCGGGAGTAGCTTAGACTCACCGAGGCCCCCCCGCTGCCGGAAATGGACTCCGGCTTGAGCACGTTCAGGCTCACGGCAGAAAGGGGGAACCTCTCGCACAGATGCCGGGCCAGCGCGCGCGCCAGTTCCTCCAGCAGCCGGAACTGGCCTTCCACCACGAAGCGCCGCGCTTCCGCTGCCACATCGGAATAATCCACCGTGTCCTCGATCTGAGCGCTTTGGGCCGACGGGCCAAAGTCCACCGGAAAGGTGATGGTGATGAACAGGGGCTGGATCTGTTCGCGCTCCTCCTGGTCAATGCCGATGATGCAATCCACCCGCAGATCGTTTATCCGGACTTCCTCTTTGCTGAAAGGCATGCTCTCACCGTTGCTGGAAGTTCTGCGAAAACTCCGGCCGCCTCTTGGCCGGAACTGATCCCCCGCCCCAGGGGCCACTGTATGGGCTTGCGCCTGTTTTTTCAAGCCTTCCCCCGGACCGTCCTGCTGACCGGGAGAGGGCATTTCGCTGCAGCCGCCGCTCAGCCCATCTTTTTAAACTCGGCCCGCACGCGTTCCTCCTGATCGGCCAGCAGAGCCTTCACCTGGTCGAAGTTCCATTTGTCTGCGATGGCGGCCAGGCTCCGGAAGTGCTCCTCGCTTATCCGGTGGGCGTATCCGTTTACATGAAACGACAGGCGCTCATCCAGATCCCCCAGGGCCGAGTATCCATCCTGCAGCTCAGGCCGTGATGGCCCGCGCAAAGGCTCCGGCCAGTCATCGCTTCCCTTGAGGCTCTGGATAAGAAACCGGGCCTGCTGCAGAAATTCGTATCCGATCAGCCCTCCGGTGGAATACTTGAGCTGAAGCCAGCCCTGTCCCCCGCTCTCCTCACGGGGCAGGTTCTCCGCCACCAGCTTCTCCAGCATGGTGCTCACCGCGCCAGCCACCTGCGCCGGGCTGTGCCCCCTGGCCCGCCAGGCCCCGGCAATCTTGCCGGAAAGCGCCCCGGCCAGCTCCCGGTCACCGCATATGAACCGCAGGCGGCTGAAGGCCTGAAAGTTCCATATTTCTGCCCCGGCCGCGTTTGACGGGTCCAGGAAGTCTTCAAAGGACTTCAGGCTGGGCACCAGCACGCTCCGGGTGCCGAAGGGCCGCAGGCGGTGATCCAGCTCGTAGAGCCGCCCGAACATGGTCTGGGAGGTCAGCAGCGAGCCGATGGTCTGGGCCAGTCTGGTATAGAACTCCGCATGGGACCGGCCCTTGTCCGTCGTGCCCTGCTCCCTGAACACGAAGATCAGGTCCAGATCGGAGCCGAAGCGCAGCTCACGGCTACCCAGCTTGCCCAGCCCCAGCACCGCTAAGCCCGGGGCGGAAAGCCCCTCCCGCGCAGCCCCGCCCCCCTGGGGCAGCCCCATGCGGCCCGTCACCTTGTCCCAGGCGAACCCCGTGCAGGCGCAGATCACGGCATCGGCCAGATCGCTCAGCAGTTCATGGTGCCCACCGTACTGATCCTGGTTCAGATAGTGGGAAAGAACCCTGATCTGGCTCTGGGCCTTCAGGGTCTGCAACTCCAGCAGAAACCCCTCCTCGTCACGGGAGGAATTGTACACCTCGGCGAACCTCTCCCGGCAGTTTTCCCAGGGGTCGTCCATGGTGAAGAAGGATTCCAGAAACTCCGGGTGCCGCAACAGCATTTCCGCATGCTTTCCTCCCTCGGTGAAAATATCGCTGACCCAGGCCACAATGGAGGGATTGGTGTCGATAAGCGTGTACAGGGCGTTGCGGTTGCCGATCTGCTCGAAAAACCTGAGCCAGCCCTCAAAGGCGAATCCCGTGCCGCGCCGGTAGAGCCTTGCATTGGTCAGCAGGCGGCCCAGCTTGAACACACAGCGCTCTCCCATGCGGGTTTCCATGAGCCGCTGGAAAAGGCGGTCTATGTTTTCCAGGGTCCGCTCATGCTCAGCGGGGTCAAGGTGGTTCTGCACGGCCTGGCGCCACTTGGCCGTTTCCGTGAATCCCTGGTCGCCCATTCCCTCGAACAGGGCGTCAAAGCGCTCCCTGACCCGGGCCCGAACCCGTGAAAGCTCGTCCTCGACCTCCTGGATACGGCTTTCAAACCCGGGCTGGAAATCGTGCATGACGCAGAGCCTTTCCTCCAGGCCCTCCGGCAGGCTGTGAGTCTGGGCCTCCTCCACCATCTGGGTTCTGTTCTCCAGGGAGCGCAGAAACCAGTAATCCCGGAGCATGCCCTCGCCATCGTCCCTTTTAACCACCCCGGCATCCATTAGTCTGGCCACAGCCTCTGCGTGTCCGCACACCTGCAGGTCTGGGTTCTTGCCCCCGTAGAGCAATTGCAGGGCCTGCACCAGAAACTCCGATTCCCGGATGCCCCCCCGCCCCAGCTTGATGTCGCTTTCCAGGGCCGACTGATGCAGGCGGTTGATGTCGTGCTTGATGATGGCGACCCCCTCCAGGGCGCTGTAATCCAGATACCGGCGGTACACAAACGGGTTTATGATCCCCGCGAACCCCTGGGCCAGTTTTTCCTGCCCGGTAAGCAGGCGGGCCTTTATCATCGCCGTGCGCTCCCACTCCCGGCCCTGGCGCAGATAGTAATCCTCCATATAGGCCAGGTTCACCGCCAGCATACCGCTGCGGCCCTGGGGCCTGAGATCGGCGTCCACCCGGAAGCAGAAGCCGTGCTCGGTCCCCGCCGAAAGCATCCGCATGACATTCCGGGCCAGCCGGTTGTAGAACTCTCCGCCGGACAGGCTTGATTCGGAGGTTTCACCCCGGGCCCCGGAAAGCAGCCCCGCCACCCGTTGCTCCTGGGCCGTCCAGAAGGCTGCCTCGTCCATATCCGGCGCCAGGGGTGGCAGTCCGTCCGGCTCCAGTTCCGGGCCGGAGGATGACTTCAGGCAGGGGGCGTCACCGGCATCGTGAATGAAGATAACATCCACATCCGAGGAATAGTTGAGCTCGCCGCCCCCCAGCTTGCCCATCCCCACCACGCCGCCGCCGGCCAGCCGGAGCGCCCCCCTGTTTCCGCCGGAAAGGGGCAGGCCGTAGATTCCGGTCAGTTCGGCAAAGCCGCGGCAGAAGGCCAGTCGGAAAAGTTCCCGGGCCAGCCGGGAGGTATCACTGCAGACCCTGGGAGTATCAGCCAGCCCGGCAAGGTGCCTGACAGTGGTTTTCAGGTAGTTGTCGTATTTGTAGCGCCGCAGGGCCCGCAGAAAATCCTCCTCGGGCAGCAGATATCCCCCTTGCGGATCCGCGTGGGTCTCCCAGGAGGCCCGCGAATCCCCCTCCAGCGCCTCCAGCAGCAAGGGGGGCAGCCCGGTGGGGCGGGCGGCGAAGTGCCTGATCAGGAACGGGGCGGCATAGGCGGTGCGGGACAGGGCGCTCGCCACCCCCGGCGCGGCCAGCCACTTGGGGTCCAGCCCGGCGTCGGCGCATCTTTCCAGCAGCCCCTCCAGCAGGTGCAGGGTCTCGGCAGTAGCCGAAACAACGGCCAGTTCGCGCTCCAGTTCCTCGGCTCCCCGCGGAGGCAGACCGAACCGCCCCCGCCATTGCCTCAGGCTGTCTTCCATGGAGTCGCTCACCATATCTCCCCGTAAAATCCGGCCCGGACTGCTCAGAACAGCGCGGCCGGGGTCTGGAAAATATTTCCGATGTTCCGCTCCCAGGGCCCTTCCCAGAGCTCCAGCAGCCGCTCGGCCAGGGTTTTCCCGCTGCGGACGATCTCATCGAGAGGCTCCAGCAGCACCGATTCGCTATTCCCCTCCCCATCACGGACGTTCAGCCTGTCCAGCCCGCCCCGGGCTATGGCCAGCATATCCCGCACCCATTCCAGGCAGGGCCGGCCCTGGATATCCGCCCTGAAGCCTGCCCGAGCCGCTTCCTGCTGCCAGGCCGGGTACTTATCCGCCGGCAGCTTTTCCACAAGATCCCGCACCTGCCCCAGGGATGTGGTGTCATAGAACAGCCCCCTTGTCAGGGCCGCGTATGCCGATATCATCTCCAGCGTACCCATGTCCGCCATGCGCAGTTCCAGGTATTTCTTCAGCCGGACCACCGGAAACAATGTCGTCAGATGCAGTTCCCAGTCCTCCAGGGTGGCCCGGTGCCCGTCCCGGCCGTTGGCCATGAACCGCCGGAAGCTCTCTCCGGCGAAGCTCACATAGTTCCCCTGGCGGTATATGAAGAACATGGGGGCATCCAGGGCGTATTCCAGATAATCACGATAGCGGAAGCCGCCCTGCAGCACCCCCGGAAGAAATCCACAGCGGTCCGGGTCCGTGTTTTCCCAGATCAGCGATCTGCGGCTGAGCCAGCCGTTGGGGCGTCCGCCGCTAAAGGGGGAGTTGGCAAAAAGCGCTGTTATGAATGGTGCCAGACGCATGGCCGCCCCCATTTTCAAGGCCATGTCCTCCTCGTCGGAGTAGTCGATGTTGGTCTGGACGGTGGCCGTCGAGAGCATCATATCCAGGGCCATGGTGCCCCGTCCGGGCAGGTAGTCGCGCATGATCCCATAGCGGGCCTTGGGCATCCAGGGGGTTTCCGCCGCCGTTTGCACCGGGTTTTCCCCCATCACCAGCCAGCTTATCCCCAAATCCCGCGAGACCTCATGGATTTCCCGGGAGTGCAATGCGATTTCTTCGCGGGTCTGGTGGGCGTTTTCCAGGGCCGCGCCGCTAAGCTCGAACTGCCCCCCTGGTTCCAGGGTTATGCTTCCCTCCCCCCTGACCAGGGCCACCGCGTTGCCGTTTTCCCTGATCGGGCTCCAGCCATAACGGGCGGCAAGGCCCTCCAGCAGCATCTTCACCCCGGGTTGCCCGTCATAGGCCAGGGGCTGGCCACCCTGCCCGACAAACCCGAATTTCTCATGCTCCGTGCCGATCCTCCAAGCCTCACGCGGCTTTTCCCCTGACCTGAAGTGGCTGGCCAACTGGTCAGCCGACTCTATGAGGGGAGAGCCTCCCTTGAATATTGTCGTTGTCAAAAGCGTTTTTCCTGGAAGATGACCCGGCCCTGTTTTCCACAAAGGCCCGCGACCTGAGTGCTGTCAGACGGAACTGGCGGCTCAACAGCCCCCGCGGGAGACTGCCCGGTGGAAGACTGCCCGGTGGAAGACTGCCCGGTGGGATACTTCCACTGGCTCCCGGCTGCCGAATCCATGTGTCTTTACAAAGAATGCTCCATCCTTTTCGATCAGGCAAGTGGTGG